>JAMDAP010000145.1 GCA_023484675.1 Bacillota bacterium | reverse complement strand
GAGGCGTCGCCAAACCGCGCCCCGGCGGCCGTAACCCCGGCAGCCATAGTCCCGACTGCCGCAGTCCCTCCGGCGGGCGCCGGAATCCGCGGCTCGGGCAGAATACCCGTGTAGCCGCGAAACTCCTCCAGCAAACCTCGGCGCAGCAGGGCCGGCAGGATGCGGGTCGGGCCGGTGGAGTCAACGTGAACCCAGAGGCCCCGGTGCCGCACCAGCACCAGGGTCCAGGCGGTCTTTCTGTTCTGGGCCGAGGGAGGGGCCGGGCGCAGCCCCACGGGTACACCGGTGATCAGGAGTTCTCGCATGCGCCCGGTGGCGGGCACATGCACCAGGACCTCCTCCCCCTGGACCTGACACCAAGCGCCAAAGCGGTGGAGGCGGGTGAGGAACCGCCCTCGGACCAGGGGCAGGGACCATGGAACCAGGATGTCCTTCACAAGCATCCCCCCAGGCAGGATGCCCACCTGCTTCGCCAAATCGGCGCCGGGTCCCTCTCGTCCCCATCGTCCCCGGCAAATTAGCGGTCTGTACGGAGGCACACCGACCGCCAGGCATAAAGAATGGGACCGGATGTTGGCATCCGGCCCCGTCGACTGCCCGGAGCAATTACGCCTACCGGGTACCGAAACGGATCGAGTTTTGGCTGTGCTCGCCGCTCCCCGTGGAACCGGGTGGCGGTGACTTGCAGCCGCTTTTGTAGGCGGTGGCTCCGGCACAGACTATGGAGGGGAGGCCTTTGGCCTCGTTCTCCCGCCCTCCGACTTTACTGTAGCACCAGGAGTTGGAGCCCACTATCGGTCCGCGGACCGATTTTGACGGGAGACAGGTGGGCCCCGCCTGCTTCCCACCGTGGCCAAGCCCAGGCAAATGGCCATCTTCACCAGGTCCACCCGGTCATGGGCGCCCAGCTTCTCCCGTAGGTGGGCCCGATGGGTCTGCACGGTCTTCAGGCTGATCTGAAGGGAGCGAGCGATCTGCCGGCTGTTCAAGCCGTCGGCGACAAGACCCAGCACTTCCTGCTCGCGGCGGGTCAGCCCGCGCGAGGCCGGTGTGTCGCCGGCAGTCAGCCCGCGGGAGGAGGGCGTCTCCCCGAGGCCTGCGGAACAGCAGACCCGCGCCCAATCGGCGGCGCTGCAGATCACCAGGTCCGCCTGATCCTGGCGGACGGCCCATTCTCCGGTCGCGGAGCCCACCACCGTGAAACGACCAGCCGGCCCAGCCAGTCCAGCCGTCAGGGCCTCCACTGTCGCCGGGTCAAGGTTCCAGAGGAGAACGCGCTGCTGCCGCATGCTCCCACCCCCGTCCCCTGCCTCCATTATAGGCCGGGAGCGGGTTGTTTGCCAGGAACCGTCTGGGACTCTGGCGAAGGTAAGAGAAACCGCTGCCCACCAACCCGCCGCTCACCAAGGAGGGCCCATGCGCACCGAGCGTTTGTACCGTATCGATCCATACCAGACCGATTTCACCGCCCGCGTGCTGAACCAGTTTCAGAGCCCTGACCATCCCGGACGCTGGGCGGTGGAGCTGGACCGCACCGCCTTCTACGCCACCGGCGGCGGCCAGCCCCACGATACCGGCAGCCTGGGCGGCCACCCGGTGGCGGACGTCACCGAGGACGAAGACCGCATCCTTCACGGGGTGGATGCACCGGGGTCCGAGCCGCTGCTGCGGGGCGGCGCAATGGTAAAAGGGCGCATTGACTGGCCCCGCCGCCTCGGCCACATGCAGCAGCACAACGGCCAGCACATCCTCTCCGGCGCCTTCTGGCAACTGCTGCAGGCCGAGACGGTAAGCTTTCACCTTGGTCAGGAGTCGGCGACCATTGACCTGGACACTGGCGATCTGACGTCCGAGCAGGTGCACCAGGTGACCGCCCTGGCCAACCAGGTGGTGTGGGAAAACCGGCCCATCCGGGTGCACCTGGCCGAGACGGCGGAAGAGGCCGGACGGCTGCCCCTGCGCAAACCGCCCAAGGTGCTGACCGGGGTGCGGATCATCGAGGTCGGCGGCTTTGACTTCTCTGCCTGTGGCGGCACCCATCCCAAGGCCAGCGGCGAGGTCGGCATCATCGTGGTCCGGCGCTGGGAACGCTACAAGGGCGGGACCCGCGTGGAGTTCCTATGCGGCAACCGCGCTCTGCGGGACTATGAGGCCCAGAACGCCGTGACCTGGGAGCTTTCCCGCTTGTTGTCGGTGGCTGTGTCCGAGTTGCCAACGGCCCAGGCCCGCCTCCAGGAGCAGGCGGCGGAGTGGCGGCACGGCTGGGAAAAGGCCCGGGCTGCCATGCTGGAGTCGGAGGCAGAGGCCCTGTGGCAGGGGGCGGAAACCCTGCCGAGCGACGGCCGGCTGGTCAAGGCCAACCTGGGCGACCGGCCCGCCGAAGAGGCCAAGGCCATCGCCGGGGACCTGTGCCACCACCCCTCCACCGTCGCTCTTCTGGGAACGGTCTCCGGTGGCCAGGCACAGCTTCTCTTCCAGCGTTCCGCCGACCTGAGCGTCGACCTCAACCAGCTGCTGCGCTCGGTCCTGCCGGCCCTGGAGGGGCGCGGCGGCGGCCAGCCCTCCGTTGCCCAGGGAGGCGGACCCAGGGTCGAAGGATTGGACGCGGCCCTGCAGCGGGCTGCAGACGCCGTACGCGGTTAGCGTGCGCTACCCCTCCGCCTTTCGCGGGAAGGCCAGTCGTAGCAGCACCGGCGTGATGAGGGTGGTCACCAGGGTCATGATGACCATGATGGAGAAGATCCCCTCGTCGATGATCCTGTGCTCCAGCCCGTAACCAGCCACGATCAAGGCCACCTCGCCGCGGGAGACCATGCCGATGCCCACCCGCAGGGACTCCAGCCAGCCGAAGCCGCTTAGCTTGGTACCGACGCCCGAGCCAATGATCTTGGAGAAAATGGCCAGGGCGATGATCAGCAGGGTGAACCCGAAGGAGCCACCCAGGATCCGGGCGTTGGCCTCGAGGCCGATGCTGACAAAGAAGACAGGCACGAAAAAGCTGTAGGACATGGCCTGCAGGCCGTGTTCGATGCGCTCGCGGAAAGGCGTCTGGGCGAAGAGCACGCCGGCGATATAGGCGCCGGTGATGGGCGCCACGGCGCCGAGCACCTGGGCCGCCCAGGCGTAGACCATGACCACGGCCAGCACCAGGGCCAGCAGCACCTCGCTCCCCGGCCATTTCTCCGACCACTGCCCCAGCTTACGGAACAATACCATGCCCAGCAGGATGGAGGCGACG
>JAMDAP010000040.1 GCA_023484675.1 Bacillota bacterium | reverse complement strand
CCCTTCTACCTGCCGACCCTGTGGCTGGCCCGATACTACCTGCTGGCCGGCCGGGAGGAGGAGGCCGACAGGCTGGTCGATCTCTGCCTCGCCTACGCCACCGACCTGGCGCTGATGGCCGAGCACTTCGAACCGGCAACCGCCCGCCAGTGGGGGAACTTCCCGCAGCTCTTCAGCCACGAGGAGTTGGTGCGCACCCTCTTGCTGCGGCAGCAGCTCCGCAGGACGGGGCGGGCGGTGGAAGAAGAAGATCCTGCAATAAGCGCGTCGTGGCGAGATGGCGGCAGTCGGGCAGGTGCCGTTTGATGCGGCTGCGCGGCTCCAAGGAGGATTTCGCGAATCCCAATCGAAAGACAACGAGTCTCGAAAGTGGAGAATAAAGAGTACCGGCTGTTGAAGAGGAGGCCCACACCGTGCGTCTTCAAGACCTCCGCGGGCCCGAAGATCTGAAGCACCTGTCCCTGCCAGAACTGCAGGACCTCGCCCACGAGATCCGGCAGGTCATCCTCGAAACCGTGGCCCGCAATGGCGGCCACCTGGCGCCGAACCTGGGCGTCGTGGAGCTGACCCTTGCCCTGCACACCGCCTTCAATAGCCCGAAGGACAAGATTCTCTGGGACGTCAGCCACCAGTGCTACCCGCATAAGCTGATCACCGGCCGCCTCGGGCGGTTCGATACGCTCCGGAAGACGGACGGCGTCGCGGGTTTCACCGACCCCGCCGAGAGCGAGCACGACCACTTCCACTGGGGCCACGCCTCCACGGCCATTAGCGCAGCGGTTGGAATGGCCAAGGCCAGGGACCTGACCGGCGAGGACCACGAGGTGGTGGCGGTCATCGGTGACGGCGCCCTCACCGGCGGCCTTGCCTACGAGGCCTTGGACCACGCCGGGCACGACAAGACCCGGGTCATCGTGGTCCTGAACGACAACCGCATGTCCATCGCCCCCAACGTGGGGGCCATCAGCCAGCTCCTGACGCGCATTCGCACCGGTCCCCAGTATCGCGGCGCCAAGAGGCGGGCAGCCCGGTTGCTAAACGACCTGCCGGTCATTGGCAAGCCGCTCCTCGACCTGGTCGACCGCTGGAAGAATGCCACCAAGCACTTCTTCCTGCCGAGCATGATTTTTGAGGACCTGGGCTGGACCTACATCGGCCCCGTGGACGGCCACAACATTCCGGCGATGCAGGAGGCCTTCCGCCAGGCCCGGGCCCTGAACGAGCCCGTGGTGGTGCATGTCGTTACCACGAAGGGGAAGGGCGTCCCCTACGCCGAGGAGCTGCCGGACAAGTTCCACGGCGGCGGCCCCTTCGACGTGGAGACGGGCAGGACCCTCCCCGGCTCGACCACCTACAGCGAGGTTTTCGGTAACACCATGATCAAGCTGGCCAAGGGGGACGCGCGGGTCGTGGCCATCACGGCAGCCATGCCCGGCGGCACCGGCCTCGGCAAGTTCGCCAAGGAGTTCCCGGACCGCTTCTTCGACGTCGGCATCGCCGAGCAGCACGCCACCACCTTCGCCGCCGGCCTCGCCAAGGGTGGGCTGCGGCCGGTGTTTGCCGTCTACTCCACGTTCCTGCAGCGGGCCCTGGACCAGGTGATCCACGACGTGGCCCTGCAGAAGCAGCCGGTGGTTTTTGCCATCGACCGCGGCGGCCTGGTGGAAGATGGCGCCACGCACCAGGGCGTCTTTGATATCGCCTATCTGCGGAGCGTGCCCAACCTGGTCATCGGCGCGCCCAAGGACGAGAACGAGCTGCGCCACATGCTCTACACCGGCGTGCAGCAGAAAGACGGCCCCTTCGCCATGCGCTACCCCCGCGCCACCGCCCAGGGCGTGACCCTGGACGCGCACCTGCGGGAGCTGCCCATCGGCAGGGCGGAGATCCTGCGGGAGGGGCGTGATATCGCCATTCTCGCCCTCGGCGTCTGGGCCCCGGTGGCTCTGCAGGCGGCCGAGCACTTGGCCGAGGAGGGCATCGAGGCCTGGGTCGTCAACCCCCGTTGGGTGAAGCCGCTGGATGAGGCCCTGGTGGAACGCCTCGCCCGCGAGACGGGCGGCCTGCTGGTGGTGGAGGAGGCCGCCCTGGCCGGCGGGTTCGGCTCCGCCGTGCTGGAGGTGCTGGCGGAGCGTGCCGCGGCGGCTAACGGGTTGGCCGACGGCGGATCGGTCGACCGCGCCATTGCTGACCGCGGCCCGGCGGCCGTGCGGGTGCGGCGGATCGGCATCCCCGATGAGTTTGTGCCCCACGGCAAGCCCCAGCATTTCCTGGAACAGTTCGGCCTCAGCCAGGAGGGCATCCTTGCCGCGGCCCGAGAGCTGGCTTCCGCTGTCCGGGGCGGAGGTGAGGGTGGCGGCCGAGGCGAGACCCGAGCCGCCGGTGATACCAACAGGGCGGGCCGGCGCTGGTCGCAGGGCCGCGGCAGAGCCGACGGGGGTCGCGGCAGAGCCGACGGGGGTCGCGGCAGTGCCTAGAGTGAAGGCTCTGTTTGCAGTACCTGTGGGTCAGAGGGCGTTTGCCCCAGGCTTCGGCTTTCTGGTGTTTAAGCGGAGGAGCAGGAACGGCGGTTCTCGTCACGAATTCTGTTCACAACCGGGGAGGCGGAGTCTGAGGCGGGGGGTGCGGTGTTGAGCGAAGAAGAGACCAAAGTCTTAATGGACGCGATTCTTGGCGGATTTCAGGAACAGAACGCCGCGATTGACGGCCTCACACACGAAGTCGCGCACTTGGCGCAGCGCATGACTGCTGTGGAGGAGCGCCTCGGGGCTGTGGAGGAGCGCCTTGGGGCTGTAGAGCAGGGCCTGACCGGCCTGCGCGAGGAGTTGGGCGACGGCCTGAATCACCTCGGTGAACGCTGGCTGGAACACGACCGCGACATCTACAGTCTGAAGCGCAAGCAGGCGTGAGCCTTGGCCCATGTGAGCCTTGGCCCGTACATGGGAAGAGTCAAGGAGCGGATATTGTCCGCTCCCTTTGTTATTCCGCGACCTGAAGCGGGTCACGCCCCGCGGAAGATGGCGAGAGGTCGCTGTTGCTTGTCCTCCCGCCCCCGGTCTATACTGGGAAGCAGACGATCGCCCGCAGGGAGGTGGATGGATTGGGTGAGGATGAAACCCAGCGACTCCTCAAGGTGTCCCTCGGGCGACTTGAGGAACTGTCTGCAGAGATGAAGGGCACGAACCGCAGACTTGATAGAATTGAGGGCGGGGTAACGAAGCTGCAGGCTAAGGTAACAACTCTGCAG
>JAMDAP010000018.1 GCA_023484675.1 Bacillota bacterium | reverse complement strand
GGGGGGGGGGGGGCGGGGACGGGCGGGGCGGGCGGGCCCATGGGCCTGAACCCGCCATGCCCGAAGACCAGGAACCAGGCGAGGACGATGTTCGTCAAGTTGATGAGGCCGGTGATGACCATCGGTGAGCGAGTATCGCCGGTCGAGCGGATGACCGACAGGGCGACGATGGCCGGCAGATAGACGGGCGCGCCGAGGGCCACGGTGCGCATGTAGAGTGCCCCGAGCGCCCGCGTGCTCTCGGGCAGGCTGGTCCGGGCCAGGATCCAGGGGGCCCCAGCGAGGACCGCCAGACCGACGGCGAGGCCGCAGGCGAAGGCCAGCCTAATCGCCTGCGAAGCCGAGGCTCTGGCGGCGTCCTGACGCCCGGCCCCGACGGCCCGCGCGACCATGGCGGTGACGCCCGTGCCGAGGCCGCCGAAGGCCCAGATGACGGTCCAGTAGACCATGCCGCCGATGCCGACGGCGGCCACGGCCTCGGCGCCGACACGCCCCATGAACGCCGTGTCGACGTTCCAGACCAGAGTGTGGAGGACCAGCTCCATGATGGCCGGCCAAGCGAGGAAGAAGATCTCCCGGCGAAGCCGCGAAAGCTTGGCCCGTCTGAGACCGACTTCTTCGATGGGTTGGGTCTTGCTGAGGGATGGGTTCATGGGCATGTCCTTTGCCGGGTTGCGAACGTCTGTTCGCAATTGGCGTCTCATTTTACCACACCGGGGTTCCCGGGTTCAAGCGGACGCCATCATGGGACGCCATCATCGTGTGAGCGCCAGGTCAAAAGACTCAAGGCGAGGTTCAAGGAGGTTGGCCGCGGCGGCGACACGGGACGGGCGGGGGTCTTGCTTTCTTGACGAAGTTCGATTATCATCTAACCGGTGAATGGTGTTCGATTACGGTCGAACACAAATCGGAGAGTGGACACCTTGGCGTACAGATTCGACATAGACTGGGCGCCGCCCTACGAATTGCTGGTCAGCCTGCAGGTCTACCTTGACCGCAGGCTGCACAAGACCATTGAGCTGGGACCGAGTTGGGCCCGCTGGGTCAAGAAACGCCTCGGGCCTGAGTTCGCCACGCTGGTCACCCCAGCCAAGGACATCTATCCGATCGGCGTGCTTTTCTGGCGTGGAGGCCAGGGGCGCGACGTGGATGCCTTCCTGGACTGGCTCGGTGGGTTGACGCCCGGCGAGCTTTATGAGCTGGCCGCAAGGGACCTGCCGGCCGGGGCGCCGCCCATCCCCAAGGACCTTGGCGCCAGGCGGGACCGCCTTCTCGACCTGCTGCGCGCCTGGAACGACGGCTATTTTCGCCGGTTCAACCCGGGCGTCCTCGCCGGCCTCAAAGCCGAAGCCGAGGCCAAGCGGGCCATGCTCCAGCGCTTGCCGCCCGAAGAGGTCTTCGAGGCGGCGACAGGGGGTGTCGTCCTGCAGCCGTCGCCGGCCATCAGGCGGGTGTTGCTCATCCCCCAATATCACGCCCGGCCGTGGAACCTCCACGACTGGCTCGCCTGGGGGCCCGTCTACCAGTATCCGGCCGAAGTCCTGGCGGCCCAGGCCGGCCGACCCTCGCCGGCCCTGCTCCGCCTGACCCGCGCCCTGTCCGACGAGAGCCGTCTGCGTATCCTCCGCTACCTTGCCCGTGGGCCCCGTACCTTCACCGAGATCGCCAAGTTCAGCCAACTGGCCAAGAGCACCGTCCACCACCACATGATGGCCCTCCGGGCCGCCGGTCTCGTCCGGGTCCACGCCTCGTTCGATGCCCCCGATCGTTACAGTCTTCGCCCCGGCGCCCTCGAACAGCTCGGTGCCCGGTTGGCGGGCTTCTTCAAGGAGTGAAAGACATAAGCGAACATCAAAGCGACGCCGCGGGCGCCCAGACCCCGTACCAGGCCCCGCCCAACGGCTGGCGGACCTTCCTCACCGTCTGGATGACCCAGTCCATCTCGGTCTTCGGCAGCGCCCTGACCTTCTTCTCGGTCACCGTCTGGCTGACCACGGTCCTTTTCCCACGGCCGGAGCAGAAGCCCGCCCTGGGCATCGCCCTCTCCGCCGTGAGCCTGGCCTTCGCCTTGCCGGTCGTCTTCGGCGCGCCCATCGCCGGGGCGTGGGCCGACCGCCACGACCGCAAGCGGACGATGATAGCCATGGATGCCCTCAGCGGGCTCCTCAGCCTCGTCCTGGCCGGGCTGGTCGTGACCAACTCCCTGAACCTCCCGCTGCTCGTACTGCTCCTGGTCCTCTTCTCGGCGGTCGGGGCCTTCCACGGTTCGGCCTTCGACACGTCCTACGTGATGATCGTCCCGGAACACCTCCTGCCACGGGCCAACGGCATGATGCAGACCATGTGGGCCCTTTCGGGTGTCATCTCACCGGCCGTCGCCGCGGCCATTCTGTCCCTGCCCGGCCTGGCCCGCCAGGGGCACATCCCCGGCTCGCTGGGGGCGGCCCTTGGCCGTATGGCCAGCGGGATGCCCATCGCCATCATCCTCGACGCGCTGACCTTCTTCGCCGCCGCCATCACCCTTGGTTTTCTCCACATCCCCTCGCCCAAGCGCTCCGATCTGAGGAGCACCGATGGGAAGGTCAAGAAGAGCATGTGGGCCGACGTCAAGGAGGGCGCCCTGTACATCTGGCGGCGCCGGCCGCTCCTGTGGCTCCTCGGCACCTTCACCGTGGCCAACTTCGTCTCCGGTCCGGAGAACGTGCTTCTGCCCCTGCTCATCAAATTCAACCTGGCCGCCGACTGGACTAGGCGGGGATTCACGCTGGAGACGGCCCTGGCCCTCATGAGCATGCTGGCCAGCGTCGGCGGGGTCGCCGGAGGGTTCTTCATCAGCTCCTGGGGCGGTCTGAAGGCTCGGCGCGTGTACGGAGTGCTGGTGCCTCTCATCGGGGCGGGTCTGGTCATGACCGTCCTCGGCTTCTCACCCTTCCTGTTCGTCAGCGCGGCCGCCGTGGCTTTGATCAACGCCATGACCCCGATCATGAACGCCCACTCGCAGACTATCTGGCAAATCCAGACACCGCGGGAACTCCAGGGGCGGGTCTTCTCCGTCCGGCGGCTCATCGCCCAGGTCTCCTGGCCGGTCAGCACGGCCCTTGCGGGGTGGCTGGCCGGTGCCTTCAACCCCGGGACGGTCCTCGCCATCCTGGGCATGCAGGCGGCGCTGGTGCTCGACTCGTTGCGGCAGTCCCACGAGCTGCACGAGCGGCGCACGGAGGCACGGTTCCGCCAGCTCGTCCGCCACAGCAGCGACGCGGTGCTGATCGTGGGCCCGGACGG
>JAMDAP010000027.1:2394-3291 GCA_023484675.1 Bacillota bacterium | reverse complement strand
AGAGGGGCGCTTTTGCCGTTGGAGAGGCGTTTGGGCAACATGGGGATCACCCGGTCAACCAAATACACCGAGGTGCCCCTTCGCGCCGCCTCGGTGTCGAGGGCAGTGCCCTCGCGGACATAGTAGCTCACGTCCGCAATGTGGACGCCCAGGCGCCATCCCGAGGCACCCTCCGGCAGCTCAAGGGCGTCCACGGAGACGGCGTCGTCCAGGTCTTTGGCGTCTTCGCCGTCGATGGTCACAATCTGCTGGTCCCGCAGGTCCCGACGGCCGGCCAGGTCTTTGGGCCGCACCTCGTCGGGGATGGCGGCGGCCTCCGTCACCACCTCGGGTGGGAAGTCGGGGGTGAGGTTATACCGGGCCATGATGGCCAGAATGTCCACGCCCGGGTCGCCATGGTGTCCCAGTCGCTCTGCCACCCGTCCCTCGGCGGGACGACGGCCCGAAGGCCAGGTGGTGATTTCCACCACCACGGTGTCCTCCTCTTCCGCCTTGCCCTGGTCCCGGGCTGGAATAAAGATGTCCTCCGGCAATCGGGGGTCGTCGGGAGAGACGAAGCCGCCGCCGTCCTCGCTGTGGAAGGTGCCGACAACGCGATCGTTGGCGTGCTCCAGGATGCGGATGAGCTCGCCCTCTCGGCGGTTCTGCCCCTTCCGCTCGACGGGGCGGGCGATGACCCGGTCGCCGTCCCAGGCGCCGCCCATGTTCTCGCGGCCGACGTAGAGGTCGGGCAGATCCGGCCTGTCCGGCAGGACGAAGCCGAAGCCGCGTGGGTGGGCCTGTAGCCGCCCGACGATGAGGTTCATGCGCTCCGGCGTGCCATATCGCTTGGTGCGGGTCCGGACCACCTGCCCGTGCGACTCCATGGCGGCCAGCAGGGTGAGGAAGGCGTCCTTC
>JAMDAP010000027.1:0-2384 GCA_023484675.1 Bacillota bacterium | reverse complement strand
TAGAAACTCTAGAATCTGTTCGGTCTCCACGGCCACACCTCCTTGACGTTCCTAGAGTAGCCCGGCGAAACGCGGCTCATGCCGCCTCGGGAGGGCCCGTCAGCCTGTTGGGGAGGATTTCCACGGAACCACGGCCATTCCCTGCCGGTGCCGGCTTGCCGGCGCGCCTCTCTCAGCGTGCCTGTGCCGACGTGTCTGCGCGCCGGCCCTAGCGGGTCAGGCGAAACCAGGTAACGCGCAGGGTGCGCGGCAGGAAGGCCAGGAATCCGCCCAGGGCCAGGGCGGCGGGAATGACCAGGGCCCGTGTAAAGCCCAGCTGCAGGTGTTCCCAGAAGGGCAGCAGGCCGGTGGCGGCGGGGGGCACGGAGGCCGCCGGCACCAGGTGGAAGACGGCGGCTACGGCCGGAGCGGCTGGACCCATGAGGAACAGGGTGTACACCCCGGCCAGCACGGCGTGGAGGAAGCGGGCCAGAAAGTAGGGCTTCATGGAAATGTCGGTGCCGGAGATCACCGAGGCCACCTGGCCGTGTACGGAAAAGTCAGCCTGCTTGATGACGGCCGAGGCCATGACCACCTTCTCCAAAAATGGGGCGGCGGCTTTGCTGGCGGCGACGGTGCCCAGGTCGATCTCAAACAGCCCCTGCAGGGCGGCCTGCAGTAGGTTCGCATCCAGGTGGAGGACCCGGAATACCACGCCCAACGGAGCGGTGACGATCGGCTCTGCCCCGGTCACCTGCAGGATGCGCACCAGCACGGAGAAGACCATGATAAAGCCGCCGATCATCAAGAGTGTCTTAACCGAGTCGTTGACCGCATCGCCCATAAGCTGACCAAAGCTCCGCCCGTCCTCCTCCCTGGCTCGGGCCATGGCGCTCAAGGCCCGCACCAGGATGTTGCCTCCCGTCGGGCCCGGGCGCGGCACCGTCGTGCCGTTGACGTCCCGCTGCCCACGTCCCCACAGCTTGAAGAGAAGCCCCACGCTAAAGGCGGACAGGTAATGGGCCAATGCCAGGGTGGCGCCCAACGTGGGGATGCCAAACATCCCAACCGCCACGGCCCCAAACATGAAGAGGGGGTCGGCTGTGTTGGTGAAGGCCAGCAGGCGTTCGCCCTCCACCCGGGTGCACATCCCCTGCCGCCGAAACTTGCCGGTGATCACCGCATCCATGGGGTAGCCGGCGGCTAGGCCCATGGACAGGGCGAAGGCCCCCTCCCCCGGGACGCTGAACAGGGGCCGCATCAGGGGCTCGAAGAGCACGCCGATGAAGTGGACCACACCCAGCCCCAGCATGATCTCGGACAGCACAAAGAACGGCAGCAGCGAGGGAAAGACGATGTTCCAGAAGATCTTGAGGCCGCTCTCCGCCGCCTGAAAGGCAGGCTCCGGGTAGATCACCAGGCATAGAACGAGCACGACCACAGCTAAGGTCAGCAGGTTCGTGCCGAGTTGTTTGGTCCTCACGTGCCAGGCCGCCCCCTTTGGACATGGAGCGGCGGGAGCGCCCCCACCGGGTGACCGGTGCAGTCCGCCTTGCCGGGGCAGGCTCTCGCCGCTCTACCCATGTATATGGACGTCCCTGGGGGGTTATGAGGTGGTCCTCGGTGTGACCCTCTGAGCAGCGGGCCGCCGCTTGCGGATTGGCCGAGGAGTCATAGCATTCATAGAGTGTGCTATGTGGCTCCATGCCAAAGGTGGGCTTGCCGCAGCTCCGGCAGCCCGACTGAATCCCGTAGGAGGTGGGTACCGATGGCGCCGATCAGGGTGCCGCTCTGTGACGCCGGGGCGCAGGTTCGCGAAGTCGAGGCGGAGATGGCCCCGGCGGTGCAGCGGGTGCTGTATAGCGGCCGCTACATCCTCGGAGACGAGGTGGAGGCCTTTGAAAATGAGGCCGCGCAATGGCTTGGGGTTCGTCACGCCGCCGGCGTTGCCAGCGGCACCGATGCGCTTCTTCTATCCCTCCTTGCCCTGGGCGTCGGCCCCGGCGACGAGGTGGTGACGACACCCTACACCTTTATCGCCACAGCCACGGCCATTGTTCGGGCCGGGGCCGTGCCGGTCTTCGTCGACATTGACCCAGTTACGTTCAACATTGACCCGGAGCGCGTGGCCGCCGCCATCGGTCCTCGCACCCGCGCCATCCTGCCCGTCCACCTGTTCGGTCAACCGGCTGACATGGGGGCCCTGCGCGACCTGGCGGACCGCCACGGCCTGTGGCTACTGGAGGACGCCTGCCAGGCCTTCGGCGCCAGGATAGGCGAGCGCGCCGTCGGCGGCCTGGGGCATGCCGGCTGCTTCTCGTTTTTCCCGAGCAAGAACTTGGGCGGGGCGGGGGATGGCGGTCTGGTTGTGACGAACGACGAGACCACCTCATAACCCCCCAGGG
>JAMDAP010000199.1 GCA_023484675.1 Bacillota bacterium | reverse complement strand
GCGCGCCGCTCTGGCCTATTTGCTGACGGCGCAGGGAATTCCGATCGTCTACTACGGTACTGAGGCGGCCATGGAAGGCGGCGCCGACCCGGACAACCGGCGCGACATGACCTTTGACGCCAACCCGTCCATGGCCGCATACTTCAAGGAGCTTACGGCTCTGCGGAACTCCCAGCCGGCCTTGCGCCGCGGCCTCTACCTGCCGATCGAGGTGTCCTCGGGCCGGCCGGTGCTGGCCTACGCCCGAGTGCCGGCGGCGGGCGCCGCCGGAGACGTTGCGGGCTCCACAGCCGCCCCTCTAGTGGTGGCCATCAATACCGGCGATAAGCCGCAGCAGGTGTCGCTGACCCTGCCGCCGAAGGTGCAAAGCCGCGGAGGGGTCTGGCGGAACGCCTTGGGCTCGCGGCATGAGCCGGGATCCCTGAAGGGGAACCTGCTGACTGTCAGTCTGGAGCCCTATCAGGCCATGGCCCTTCTGCCGACGGCCCAGCCATGGTTCCACGGTCCGGGAGGCCGGGCGGTGGCCGGGTTGGCCGTCCTTGTTGCAGCAGTGGCGCTCTTGCTTGGCCTGCGGGCCAAAGGGCGGAGCGTCTAGCAGAATCGAGGGCTCGGTCCTGGCGGATGTGCCTCCAACCATTCCCTGGCAGCAAGATTGGAGGAGGTTCTTTATGGCCAACGTTGTACTGGAGCGTATCAGCAAGCGCTCCTTGAAGGTGAAGGTTGCCGCCGGCCGGCTCGAGGCGCAGCTGGCCAAGGCCCACCTCTTCGATCTGGAGACGGAGAAGGCCATTCGCTGATGGCACACTTTGAGCTGCGTCCCAAGCCACCCCTCATTGACGCGGTTACCGGCAACGGCCACCTGCTACTGACCCTGGGGCAGACGGGAGAGCCGTACCGCCTGTTCTGGCCCCACATCGACTACGGCCAGCATCTGGACCGCTGGCTGGAGGGCGTCTACCTGCCGGGGCACACGGAACGCGCCGTGTGGCAGGACGCCCCCGGCTGGCTGCACAGCCAGCGTTACGAGGGCGAGACCGCCCTGGTCTCCAGCCGGTCCGAGCACCCCGGCCTGGGCCTGGCCGTGGAACGCCTGGATGCCGTGGCCCCGCGGGGGATGGTGGGATCCGGCGATTCCGACCTCTGGCTGCGCCGTGTTCGGGTGACCAACATCGGGCCGGTAGCTCTACCCGTCACCTACCTGCTCTTCCAGAGCCTTTGGTTTGAAGAGAGCCCTCTTTACAACACCTCGCTATTCTTGTCCGAGGCCGACGCCCTGGTGCATTACCGCCGCCAGGTCTACATGGCCACCGGGGCCGACCGGGCCGTGGCGGAGTTCACCTGCAGCCGGCGCGGACAGGCCTGGGACGAGGTGCAAAATGGGCATCTGGCCGGGCGGCTGATCGACCACGGTGACAGCCAGGGTGCCCTGGCCTTCGACCCGGGCACCCTGCAGCCGGGGGAGAGCGCGGAGCTGCACCTGTTTACAGTTCTCGGTTCCAACCTGGGCCAGGTCACGAGCGCCCTGCAGCAGGCCCGGACCGCCGGCCCGGAGACCCTGGCGACGGCGGCAGGCACCGACGACGTGGCCTGGTTGGCCCAGGCGCTTCCCTTGCGGCGCGCCGACGGCAGCGATGCCCATCTGCCGCCAGCAGTGCATCAGGCGTACCGGCGCTCCCTTCTGGTCATGAAACTGATGACCGATGCCGGCACCGGCGCCATCATCGCCGCTCCCGAGTTTGACCCCGCCTACGAGAACTGCGGCGGCTACGCCTACGCCTGGGGCCGCGACGCAGCCTACATTACCGTGGCCATGGACCGCGCCGGCCTGCATGGCCCGGCCCGAGCCTTCTATCGCTGGGCCGTCCGGGCTCAGGAGAAGGAGGGCCTTTGGGTCCACCGGCACACGACGGAAGGCATGTGGGGATCCTCCTGGGGACTGGTCCAGATCGACGAGACCGGCAGCCTTCTGTTTGGTCTGGCCGAGCACGTCAGGCTCACCGGCGATGTGAACTTTGCCCGTGAGGTCTTTCCTTCCGTGGCCCGTGCCGTCGCCTACCTGGGGAACTATCGCCATCCCCGAACCGGCCTGGCCGGCCCGGCGGTCGATTTGTGGGAGGAGCGGTCCGGCTACTTGATCTACTCCTCGGCCGCCGTGGCCGGCGGCCTTCGGGCTGCGGCAGAGCTGGCGGATCGGGCCGAGCACCCAGAAGACGCAGAACGCTGGCGCCGATGGGCGGCGGGGATGGCCCTTGCCATCCGGCGCGAGGGGTGGGATGCAGAGCGTGGCGCCTACCTGCGGACCCGGGATCGGCAGGTGGACGGACCCGCCTGGGCAGTCCTGCGCCAGGCAGGGGAGGCTGTCCACACGGAGCCGGGACTGAAGGGCTACACCCAGTACCTGCAGGACCGGGAAGCCGTGCTCGACGCCAGCCTGCTCGGCCTGGCCGTTCCCTTCCAGGTGGTGGCCGCTGGGGACGCGACCATGGAGAGCACGGCGCGCCGTCTTGAGGAGGCCCTGACCGCCGAGGGGTTTGGCGGTCTCAGGCGCTACGAGGGGGACCGCTATCGCGGCGGCAACCCCTGGGTGCTTTGCACGCTTTGGCTTGGGCAGTACGAGGCGGCTGCCGGCCGTCCCGACCGGGCGGCAGAGATTCTGGACTGGGCCTTGCAGCGGCAGGCCCCGCTCGGGCTCTTGCCGGAACAGGTCGACTCCGCCACAGGCGAGCCTGCCTGGGTTCTGCCCCTGACCTGGTCGCACGCGATGCTTCTGCTGCTGGTGCAGCAGCTGGCGCAGGCAGGCCACTGGTAACACTATCGGAGATACGCAACGCTGCGCGAGGAGGGAACCATTATGAGAAAGCGCATCCTGGCGCTTGGTTTGGCGGCTGCCCTGGCGGTGGCGGTCTTGACCGCCTGCGGAGCCGGCGGCAACAAGCCGAGCGGCAATGCTGCGGGCAAGAACGTGGACGTCAAGATGACAGACTACGCCTTTGACCCCAAGGACATCACCCTGAAAAAGGGTGCGACGGTCACCCTCGTTCTTAACAACCAGGGTTCCGTGGCCCACAGCCTGTTCATCGACCCGTTCGGCGTCAAGAGCGACGTCATCGCTGCCGGCCAGACCGGCAAGGTGACGTTCACCCCCAACCAGACGGGCACCTTCCCCATCTACTGTGCCGAGCCCGGCCACAAGGAACAGGGCATGACGGGCACGCTTATCGTGCAGTAGGCACGGCTACGTTACCTGCCGCATCCTCCGGCTGCTGGTCCACTGCAGCGGCTTCGCCCATGATTTCAATGCCCTCCCAGG
>JAMDAP010000008.1 GCA_023484675.1 Bacillota bacterium | reverse complement strand
TCTTCGATCAACAATATAATAATTCGAGCAAAAGGTATGAATTCCCTTCCAACTACTATGGCCATCTCCCATCAGTAGAATGCGGAGGGCAGCCAAGAATCCGCCGCGCCCGTGATGCCGCCCAGCAGGGCAAGGCACCGGCGGTGACGGCCGAGAGCCTCAGCGAAAGACTCCTCGTATTTCGGAATGGCTGAGGCCCGGACGGGACTGAAGTCCGGCCGGGCCACGGCAACCGCAAAGCCCAGAGCAACGCGTCCGGCCACTATGGCGGCCAGCATGGGCATGTTCGCAGATCATGAGTGGTAGGATGGGTGGAGAAACAGGGGGGCATACCGGTCAGGATGTAGCTGAGCACAGGAGTAAGGATGCCCGATAGCAGCCCCTGTTGCTGGCCCTAGGACCAGTCCGCCCAGCAGTATGGGAATGTGCATGGCAGGAACACCGGTCCCCATAGGCCCAGCAGGTGAAGGAGCACCGGTAGGGTCACCCAAAGGCCACGAACAGGGCGGCAAAAACCCCTCGCCGCAGTCCGTAACACCTCTTGTCACGAAACTACTTCACGAATAGATGATCCGGGACCTTGGTCAGGTAGTCCGAGAGCACCATGAATTGCACTGCAGTAACTCAAGACAATGCCGCTGGCGTACATCATCGAGAACCCATGGAACGGATGATAGGCATACCTCCTACCGTTTGGCCTTGATCCCGTTCAGTTCTTCGAACACCCGAGCTACGGAGCTGGTGTCTTCGGATCCTAGTCCTTTCGCCCGCGCGATCTTGTTGACTACCTGGTTGGCGCTGATGCGCGGAATCACCGCCCACAGGAAGCGTCCATTTCCCACAACCCTGCGGCCGGCCCAGCACTGGCGCATACAGCATGCCCTGCGGCTACCAGATCAGTCCCCATACGGGAACCCATGGTTCCTAGACCAATTAGACCTACCTCCAACGGGATTTCCCTCCTCCCAAGTATGCCAGGACCACACCACTGGCAAGGCAGCCCCCATGCCCTCTGGGGTATGTCTAATACTTGATGCGATACTGTTCAATAAGCGCAGATTCCGGCTCCACACCAAGCCCCGGACCATCAGGAACAGACAGGCACCCGTCCTTTACTGTGAGAGCATGTCCGACCATTTCGCTCCGGAATGGGTTAGGGTTGGCATCAAGCTCCATCCTCCAGAAGCCCGGTGTGGATGCACACAAGTGCAAAGAGGCAACCAGCCCGATGGCGCTTCCCAGGTAGTGCGGGGCGTACGGCACTCCGTAGGATTCGGCCATCTGGCATATGGCTCTGGCCTCAGTAAGCCCACCGGTCTTACAAACGTCCGGCTGCACCAGATCGACGGCACCAGCCTCCAGGAGAGCACGGAAACCAGCGCGCCCGTAGGCGTTTTCGCCCGCCACAATTCTGATCGATGTGCTGCGTCGGAGGTCCGCCAATTCCGATACTTGGTTAGCCGGGAGCGGTTCCTCCAGCCAGTATGGCTCAAAGGGAGCCATCAGATCGAGCATCTGCCTGGCAGTGTGCAGATCCCAGGCCTGGTTTGCATCCATGAGCAACAACCGCTCCGGTCCAAGGCATTCTCGTACGGCGGTTAGGTTCATCAGGTCAACTTCCTGCCCGAACCCGACCTTTAGCTTGACAACCGCAACCCCTTGGTCCAAAAGCGGCGCCGCAAGACGGACGGGATCCTTGGGACCAAGGCCGCTGGCATAGACAGGGACGGCGCGTGGCCGCCCGCCGAGAAGCTGACAGACCGGTTGGCCGACCTCCTTCCCCAGCAAGTCCCACAACGCAATGTCAACCGAGCTGATGGCTTGATGAATAGGGCCAGGTGCTCCCCACTGTAAAGCCAGTCGGGACATCCTAGCCATCATCTTTTCATGGAGCCAGGCCACCTGCCGGGGGTCTTCGCCTGTCAGCAAGGGCGCCAGACCTTCCGCGATGGTATAAACCCGCTCCCGTGGAGACCAAACAGGAAAGTTGCTCCAGCTTTCCCCCCATCCGACCGAACCGGAATCCGTCTCAATACGCACGAGAATGGCGTAGCGATGGGTCATGGCCCCGAAGGATGTAGTGACTGGTTCTTCTAAGGGCAACCCCAAAACCACAGGCTCAACCGCGGTGATGCGCACGCCGAAATCCTCCTCGTGGGGGCAAAAAACCCTGCCGCCACTCCGCAAGAACCCGGAGGTGGGTTATTGGAGGCCTACTTTTTGCCCAGGCCCGCGTCCGAGATGACCTTACCCATCACCGTGTAATCTTTCTCCAAACGCTTGACCAATTCATCGCCGCTCAAATACAGAGGAGTGATTTGAGCCGTTTCCATTGCCTTCTTGAATTCGGGGTCGTCCATGGTTTTCTTGAACGCGTCCTCGAGCTTAGCTTTCACTTCAGCGGGCAGGCCCTTCGGCGCCATAAGGAACTGATAGACTTCCCAGACCGTCTCGTAACCGACCTGCTCTTTCATGGTCGGGACATCCGGAACCTGCGATTGACGGGCGCCGGAGAACACACCCAACAGGCGAACTTTACCAGCTTTCACATGGGGCAACAACTCCGAAGGATGCCCGAAGATCACGTCCACGTTACCGCCCAGCAACGCCGGAAGGAGTTGGGCGCCACCGTTGAAGGGCACGGCGGCTGCTTTAATGCCGGCTTTCCTATACAGATCCAACTGGGCGAGGTGTGGCAGACCACCAGCGCCCGGGTGGCCATATTTGAGTTCTTTGCCGCTCGACTTGTAATCGTCGATGAGTTCCTTCATATTCTTCCACGGGGCATCCGCCCGGGCGGCTACCAAAATGGGAGCCCTGGAAAGCCCGATGATGCCATCAAAGTCCGATAGCTTGTAGTTTACGTTTTTGACATGGGGTTGAGTGGTGTAGACGCCCACGGCCTCGAAAATGAGGGTATACCCATCGGGTTTCGCCTTGGCAACCTCGGTGGTCGCGATCGTTCCACCGGCACCGTCGCGGTTAGTTACTACAATCGGTTTGCCAAGGTATTTCTCGGCGTACTTCGATACCAATCGCGCCAAGGTGTCTGCGCTGCCACCGGCCGCCCAGGGGACCACCATGGTGACCTCATGCTCCGGGAACTTGACCTGAGGTTTGGACGTATCCTTGCCGTTGGTGCTAGTGGGTTTCGGCTTGGCGCAGCCGGACAATAGGGCGACAATGAGGGCGACGACCAACGTGGCGACCATCAACCGGTTCCGTTTCATGAGCATACCTCCCGTTGAATGTTATTTGGACCAATCAGTCAAAACCATGCCGGACAACCGTTTGACAAGGGACCGGATCAGGGGT
>JAMDAP010000063.1 GCA_023484675.1 Bacillota bacterium | reverse complement strand
GGTGATACCGCTTTCTCCGAATGCGGTATCACCATGATCGTGAAGTAACGGCGACGTTCGCCGGTAGGCCTCTTTCGATCTTTCACCACGTGCGTCACCATCCAGAAGCCTTTGGCTTTGAAAAGGCTGGGGATGGGCTTCGCCATTTTTTTCCCATTTTCCTGCCTGGGCGTCAACCATTCTGCCGGTTCGGGCTGGATTCGGACCGCCCTAAAGCCAGGTATATGGCCTGGCGCTCTTCGGGGGTAAGCGCATAGGAGGAGCCGCCTTGGGTTAGCGGTTTGGCGTAGATGCGGGAGTCATCCCGTCCGTATAGGCTGGAGATGACGACTCCGTTGAGCTTGCCATCCAGCAAGGCCACGGCAAAGCTGAGGTCGCTCCCGACTTCGTGGAAGGCGTTGAACCGCACGATGCCCACATGCTGGACGTGTCCCACCGCCGCATCCTCCTGGGCGCGGCAGCGGTCTTCCAGGGCCTGGATGCGGGTGGCTGCCGCCTCCAGCGCGGCCGCCTGGGTCAGGAGTACTTGATCCAGGTTTTTACCGGTTGGGCCGGCCAAGAGTTTTTTGTAGCGCTGGTAGGCCTTGCGGTTTGCCGAGACGGCCAGCACGGCGACAAGGGTCCCCACCAGACTGACCGCCAGGGAAACGAGGGCTATGGGGACCGGGCTGGACTGAATCAAGGGCAAGACGGAGCTGTTAAGAGTGCTGAAGTCCATGGGTCGTGCTCCCTTTCGCAGCGGTTTGGACAGTTGAATATTCAACGCCGGGCCGCCGTCTCCTTTCAGCGGCCTTGTCGGCAGTCGGAAATGGTTCTATTATGATGGGAAGCCGGGATGGGGATCAGGAGTTTGCCGATGGGGGCGGACGGTAACGGGGAAAGGAGTGGTGTTGGCCAGTGGTGACAGGTTTCTTTGACTGCTTTTCGGGAGTAAGCGGCAACATGATTTTGGGTGCCTTGATCGACGCCGGGCTCGACCGGGGGAGGCTGGAGGCCGAACTGCGCAGGCTCCCGGTGGAGGGGTGGCGGCTGGAGGTCGAGCCCGTGATGCGGGGAGCTATCCGGGCCACCCACGTCGGGGTGGTCCTTGACGGCCACAGCCATGTTCACCGCCATCTTGGGCAGATCCTGGAGATTATCGATGCGGCGGGTTACCGCTCCCCGGTGGCGGAACGGGCCAAACAGATTTTTCGCCGCCTCGCGGAGGCGGAGGCCCGCGTTCACGGTTCGACCCCGGACGAGGTGCACTTCCATGAGGTTGGTGCCGTGGATGCCATCGTGGACGTGGTGGGTTCCGTCGTGGGCACGGCCCTGATGGGTATAGACCGCGTCTGGGCCTCGTCGGTCAACACGGGCCAGGGGTGGGCCGAGAGCGAGCACGGCCCTATCCCCGTCCCTGCTCCGGCTACAACCCTGCTCCTGCGGGGAGTGCCTGCCTACTCCTCGGGAGTTCAGGCGGAGCTGGCCACCCCCACTGGTGTGGCCGTTCTCACCACTCTAGCCGAAGGCTACGGGGCTCTACCCGAAATGGTGGTGGAACAGGTCGGTTATGGGGCGGGGAGTCGGCAGCTCAGCCAGCCCAATGTATTGCGCCTCATTACGGGGGTATCCCCCCCAGCTCCTGGGGTTGACGCTGGCGCGGGGATCCCTTCCGACGTGGTGACGGTTTTGGAGGCCAATATTGACGATATGAACCCGCAGTTCTACGAGCATGTGATGGATAGTCTTTTCCGTGCCGGGGCCCTGGATGTCTACCTCCAGCCCGCCCAAATGAAGAAGAACCGGCCAGGGGTGATGCTGGGCATCGTGGCTCCTCCGGAGAAGAAGCTGGATCTGGCGCGTTTGCTTTTGGCAGAGACGACCACCCTTGGCGTGCGCCTTACCGACAGCCACCGGCTGAAGGCCGACCGGGAGGTAGTCACGGTAACCACCCCTTACGGGGAGTCGCGGGTCAAGGTGGCGCGGCTCCGCGGAAAGGTGGTGGGGGTGGCGCCCGAGTACGAGGATTGCCGCCGCCTGGCCCGGGAGACCGGGCGGCCCCTGAGGCTGCTCTACGAGGAGGTGCGCCAGGCTGCGGCCGGTCTGTTGGGGGCAAGCGCCAGCGATTCCTGAGGCATTCTTTCGTGCCGGGCCCGATGCTGTGCGCGAGGGGGCGTTCCACGTGGAACGCCCCCTCAGAATGCCCGGAAGACTGCCCTGAAGACGGGAACACCCCCCCTATCCCTGCCTGCGCCCAGCCTCCCCCAAAACCAGTTCCGCGATTCTACCGAGGTCGTCCTCACCGAAGAAACCGATCTCGATCCTGCCCCTCCTGCCCCCGCCCACGATGGCCACGGGCGTTCCCAGGTACTCCCGCAACTGGTCCTCTACCGCCCGCACCCCGAGGCTCGTCCCATTCTTCGGCCCCGTCGCCCTTCCCCGCCCGGCCACGTGCGCCCTCGCCCCGGAGACAAGGGACTTGGCGGCCTCCTCCGTTTCCCTCACCGACAGGCGCTTCTCCCGAACCCGCCGGGCCAATTCTGACTGCACCTGCTCGCTCTCCAGGGACAACAGTACCTTCGCGTGCCCCATGGAAAGCTCGCCCCGCACGATCTGCTCCTGCACCTCTGGGCGCAGATTCAACAGTCGCAACGTGTTGCTGATCTGGGGCCGGCTTTTCCCCAGCCGGCGGGCCAGATCCTCCTGGGTAACCCCAAACTCCTCCAGCAACCTCCGGAAGGCACGGGCTTCCTCGATGGGGTTCAGGTCCTCCCGCTGGAGATTCTCAATGAGCGCAATCTCCATCACCTGTACCTCGGACAGCTCCCGTACCACCACGGGAACCGCCCTCAACCCGGCCAACTTCGCCGCCCGCCAGCGTCGTTCCCCGGCTACCAGCTCGTACCAGGGTCCGGCCACCCGCACGATCAGCGGCTGCACGATCCCATGCTCGCGAACAGACTGGGCCAGTTCCTCCAACTTTTCCGGGTCGAAATGCCGCCGCGGCTGGTCAGGATTCGTCCGGATTCGCTCTACATCGATTTCCTGAATCCCCTCCCGGTCCACCCCCTCCAGGTCCGGCAGTAGCGCCCCCAAGCCCTTACCCAGCCCTCTCTTCGTCACTCTCCGCCACCTCCCTCGCCAGTTCCCGGTAAAGCTCCGCGCCCTTTGACTTGGGATCATACAGGCTGATGGGCTTCCCATGGCTGGGCGCCTCGCTCAGCCGTACATTCCGCGTGATGATGCTGCGGTACACCTTCCCCCGAAAGAACCGCTTCACCTCATCCACCACTTGTTGCGGCTCCATCGATTTGACGACTTTTTCGAAAGCCGCAAAACCTTCATGCTCACGGTAAACTTCCAGCCGG
>JAMDAP010000086.1 GCA_023484675.1 Bacillota bacterium | reverse complement strand
GTGTTATCACGTGGGGTTTTGTCGCATACTGTGACGTGAGCAACTTCACAAACTAACTAATGCGGCCTGTTGAGCCCTGAGTCCCGCGATCATACACTCCTGTAAGGTATGTGGCGCGGGTTTTGCCGCTGGGTGGCAGGACCCGCGTCCCTTTTTGTTGCAGAGTTGGGCGTGAGGAGGCGCTGCCGTTGCAATCTTACCTGCCGCTTTTCATCTACTTGCTCCTGGTGGCTCTGGTGCCGATTGCTTTCAACCTGGGCGCCGGTCTGCTGGGCCCCAAGAAACCGGAAGAACACAAGCTCCTGCCCTACGAGAGCGGCTATCCCACCGCCCCGCTCCTGGGCCGGTTTCCGGTCAAGTTTTATCTGGTGGCCATGTTGTTCGTCATCTTCGACGTGGAGGCGGCCTCCTTCTACCCCTGGGCGGTTCAGTTGCGCAGCCTGCGCGCGTTCGGCCTCTGGGAGATGGTGGCCTTTCTTGCCGTGTTGGCTGTAGGCTACGCCTACGTCTGGAAGAAGGGGGGATTCTCGTGGAAATGAGCCAGCCCGAGGCCGTCACGAGGGACCGCAAGATCGATATCCGCGATGGCCAGGTGGTGGCCAATGACCAGTTCATGGTCACCACTGTCGATAAATTTGTCCGTTGGGCGCAGAAGTCCTCGATCTGGCCGCTGACCTTCGGTCTGGCCTGCTGTGCCATCGAGATGATGAACCTGGTGTCAGCGCGCTATGACTTAGCCCGCTTCGGTTCGGAAGCGTTCCGCGCCTCGCCTCGCCAGGCCGACCTGATGTTTGTGTCCGGTCGTGTCTCCAACAAGATGGTGCCCGTGATCAAGCAGGTGTACGAACAGATGGCCGAGCCCAAATGGGTTGTGGCCATGGGCGCCTGCGCCAGCTCCGGCGGCATCTTTGACAACTACGCCATCGTCCAGGGCGTGGACCAGGTCCTGCCCGTGGACATCTACGTGCCCGGCTGCCCGCCGACCCCGGAGGCCGTGATCGATGCCGTCCTTAAGTTGAAGGAGGCTATCGGTAAGGGCTACGTCAAGGGAGGTGCCACGCTCCGTGAAGCTTGATGCACCGGAAACAAAGGCTTTAGCGACCAAGCAGGCGGCGGAGATGGCCAGGGCGGGCATCGAGGCCGTGAAGAGCGAGTTGTTCCCGGCTCTGACCGCGGCCTTCGGCGAGGCGGTCAAGGAGCTGCCCGAGCCCTATGGCGTCCCGCAGCTGGAAGTGGATGCGGCCAAGGTCCACGACGTCTGCCTTTGGCTGAAGGACCACGATTTTAACATGCTGCTGGACCTCGGTGGTGTAGACTACTTACCGCGGGAGCCGCGGTTTGAGGTGGTCTACCATCTGCTGGCGGTGCCCTCCATGGAACGGCTGCGCCTGCGCGTGCCGCTGCCGAACGCCGAGGACCCGCAGTTGGCCACGGTTTCCGACCTGTGGCAGAGCGCCAACCCGGCTGAGCGCGAGGTATGGGACCAGTTCGGGATCGTCTTCAAGGGCCACCCGAACCTGACCCGCATCCTCAACCCGGATGACTGGGAGGGCCACCCGCTGCGCAAGGACTATCCGCTGCGCGGCGAGCGGGCTCTCCACTCGGATACGGCGACCGCCGACCAGAACCGCTTCCACCCGATCAAGTTTGACGAGAACTAGCTGAACTCGGCCGCCAACACCGGCTGCGACAAGTTGGACCGACAAGGGAAGTGGATCAGATGGCAGAAACAGACGTGATGCCGGCTGGCCAGGAGCGCATGACGGTCAGCGTCGGACCCCACCACCCCAGCACCCACGGCGTGCTGCGGCTGGTGCTTGAAATAGAAGGCGAGACCATCCGCAAGGTCACGCCTGAGCATGGTTTCCTGCATACCGGCATCGAGAAAAACGCAGAGAACCTGACCTGGCAGCAGGCCAACACGGTCATCGACCGTATGGACTACCTGTCGCCGCTCTCCAACAACCTGGGGTTCTGCCTGGCAGCGGAGAAGCTGCTGGGCCTGGACGTTCCTGAGCGGGTCCAGTATGTGCGGGTGCTGTTGACCGAACTGCAGCGCATTGCCAGCCACCTGGTGTGGCTGGGCACCCAGGGCCTCGACCTGGGCGCCGCCACCACCTTCTGGTACACCTTCGACCTGCGCGAGGGCATCCTTGACATCCTCGAGGAGACCACCGGCGCCCGCATGAACCCCAGTTACTTCCGCGTCGGTGGCCTGTCCCGGGACATTCCCGGACACTTCTACGAAATCGTGGACCGGTGGCTGAAGAAGTTCCACGAGCGTTTCCCGGACCTCCGCAACCTTCTGGAGACGAACCCGATCTTCATCGACCGAACTGTGGGGGTCGGCAAGATCAGTGCCGAGAAGTGCCTGGAGCTGAGCATCCCCGGCCCGGTGCTGCGCGCCTCGGGCGTTCCCTACGATGTGCGCAAGGCCTTCCCCTACTCCGGCTACGAGAAGTTTGACTTTGATATCCCCACCCGCACCGAGGGCGATGTCTACGCCCGCTACCTGGTACGCATGGCGGAGATGGAGGAGTCTGCCAAGATTGTGCGCCAGGCCCTGGAGGGCATGCCTCAGGGTGCCTGGCACGTGGACGACCCCAAGATCTGGCCGCCGCCCAAGCCCGAGGTCAGAAAGAGCATGGAGGCCTTAATTCACCACTTCAAGCTGGTCTCCTACGGCTTTGATGTGCCCCCCGGCGAGGCCTACGTGGCCCTGGAGGGGCCGCGGGGCGAGATCGGCTTCTACGTGGTGTCCGACGGCCGCAACAAGCCAATGCGCGTGCGGGTGCGCCCGCCGAGCTTCTATTTGGTGCATGCCCTGCCGGCCATGATTGAAGGTGGGCTGATCGCCGACATGGTGGCCACCATCGGCGCGGCCGATCCTGTCTTTGGGGAGGTGGACCGATGAGATTCGCACACGGCGACAAGCCGGCCTGGCCTGAAAAGCGCCAGACAGAAATCTCTGAGATTATCGCCCGGTATCCCGACAGCCGGTCCGCCCTCCTGCCACTGCTGCATCTGGCCCAGGAAGAGCGCGGCTGGGTGGCACAGGAGGACCTGGAGGCGGTCGGGCAGATCCTCGGCCTTTCCGCCGCCTACGTGGACTCCACGGCCTCCTTCTACGCCATGTACCACGGCCATCCCGTGGGCAAGTACGTGGTCACCGTCTGCACCAACCTGTCCTGCCACCTGGCGGGGGCGGACAAGGTGCTGGAGACTCTCGAGAAGACCCTGGGCATCAAGCCGGGCGAGACCACCAAAGACGGCCTCATCACCCTGGAGGGGACTTCCGAATGTCTGGCCGCCTGTGACGCCGGCCCGGTGGCCCAGGTCAACGTGGAGTACTTCCTG
>JAMDAP010000119.1:2227-3359 GCA_023484675.1 Bacillota bacterium | reverse complement strand
TACCCGTTCCAAGGTCCGCCGCGAGCGCATGGGCCACATCGAACTGGCCGCCCCGGTCAGCCATATCTGGTACTTCAAGGGCATCCCCAGCCGCATGGGGCTCATCCTGGACATGTCTCCCCGCGCTCTGGAAAAGGTCCTCTACTTCGCCAACTACATTGTGACCGATGCCGGCAAAGCGGCAGCCGCCGTGGCGGAGCCGGATCTGGGAGAGGATCGGAACGAGGCGGCCACCCGCGAGGAGGACCCTTCACCTCCCAAGACCCAGAGCAAGAAGACCACGAAGAAGAAGGCGTAGCAGCCCGCGTCCGACGCCCGTGAGAGGATGGTGCTTCTCTTGCTCGACGTGAACTACTTTGACTCCATGCGCATCGGCCTGGCTTCTCCGGAGCAGATCCGGCAGTGGTCGCGGGGTGAAGTGAAAAAACCCGAGACTATTAACTACCGGACCCTGAAGCCGGAACGCGACGGCCTGTTCTGCGAACGCATCTTTGGACCTACCCGCGACTGGGAATGCCATTGCGGCAAGTACAAGCGGGTTCGCTATAAGGGCATCGTGTGCGACCGCTGCGGCGTGGAAGTTACCCGTTCCAAGGTCCGCCGCGAGCGCATGGGCCACATCGAACTGGCCGCCCCGGTCAGCCATATCTGGTACTTCAAGGGCATCCCCAGCCGCATGGGGCTCATCTTGGACATGTCTCCCCGCGCTCTGGAAAAGGTCCTCTACTTCGCCAACTACATTGTGACCGATGCCGGCAACACGCCCCTGATCAAGAAGCAGCTTCTGACCGAAAACGAGTACCGTGAGTATCGGGAAAAGTACGGCCAGGCCTTCAAGGCGAGCATGGGCGCCGAGGCCATCAAGAAGCTCCTGGACGAAATGGACCTGGAGGAGTTGGCCAAGGACCTGCGCACGGAGCTGCGCACCGTCTCCGGCCAGCGCAAGATCCGGGCCATCCGGCGGCTGGAGGTCGTGGAGGCCTTCCGCAAGTCGGGGAACCGCCCGGAGTGGATGATCTTCGACGTCGTCCCGGTGATTCCGCCAGAGCTGCGCCCGATGGTGCAGCTCGACGGCGGCCGGTTCGCCACCTCCGACCTGAACGACCTCTACCGGCGCGTCATCAACCGAAAC
>JAMDAP010000119.1:0-2217 GCA_023484675.1 Bacillota bacterium | reverse complement strand
GTGGACGCCCTTATCGACAACGGGCGCCGCGGCCGGCCGGTCACCGGCCCTGGCAACCGGCCCCTGAAATCGCTGTCTGACATGCTGAAAGGCAAGCAGGGCCGCTTCCGCCAGAACCTCCTCGGCAAGCGCGTCGACTACTCAGGCCGTTCCGTGATCGTGGTCGGCCCCAAGCTGAAGCTGCACCAGTGCGGCCTGCCCAAGGAAATGGCCCTTGAACTCTTCAAGCCCTTCGTCATGAAAAACCTTGTGGCCGACGGCCTGGCGCACAACATTAAGTCCGCCAAGCGCATGGTGGAGCGCGTCAAGCCGGAGGTGTGGGATGTCCTCGAGGACGTGATCAAGGAGCATCCGGTGCTCCTGAATCGTGCCCCCACCCTGCATCGCCTGGGCATCCAGGCCTTTGAGCCGGTCCTCGTCGAAGGCCGCGCCATCCAGATTCACCCCCTGGTCTGCACCGCCTACAACGCCGACTTCGACGGCGACCAGATGGCCGTACACGTGCCGCTGTCCGCCGAGGCTCAGGCCGAGGCGCGCGTGTTGATGCTGTCGTCGCAGAACATCCTGAACCCCAAGGACGGCAGCCCGGTGGTCACCCCCACCCAGGATATGGTGCTTGGCATCTACTACCTGACTCAGGAACGCCCCGGCGCCAAGGGCGAGGGCAAGGCCTTCGCCAATATGCGCGAGGCCCTTATGGCGTACCAGACAGGGGTCATCTCCCTGCAAGCCATGGTCAAGGTGCGCTACGAGGGCAAGCTTTTGGAGACTACGGTCGGTCGCCTGCTCCTTAACGAGCGGCTGCCCGAAGAACTGCGCTACATCAACCAGGTTGTGGACAAGAAGAGCCTGGGCAAGATCGTCGGTATCTGCTACCGCCGTTACGGCAACACCCAGACGGCCAGGGTGCTGGACGCCATCAAGGAGCTGGGCTTTACCTTCGCCACCCGGGCCGGCGCCACCATCGGCATCGACGACGTGCAGATTCCAAAGCAAAAGCAGGCCCTCATCCGCCAGGCGGAAGAGCGTGTCGACGAGGTGGAGAAGCAGTACCGGCGGGGTCTCATCTCTGACGACGAGCGTTACCAGAAGGTCATCGTCATCTGGGAAGAGTGCAAGAACACCGTGACCAAGGTACTCATGGACACCCTGGACCGGTTCAACCCCGTGTACATGATGGCCACCTCCGGCGCCCGAGGCAACGTCTCCCAGCTGTCCCAGCTGGCCGGCATGCGCGGTCTGATGGCCGACCCCTCCGGCCGGATCATTGAGTTGCCGGTGAAGGCCAACTTCCGTGAAGGCCTTTCCGTGCTGGAGTATTTCACCTCCACCCACGGCACCCGCAAGGGCCTGGCCGATACCGCCCTGCGCACAGCCGACTCCGGCTACCTCACCCGCCGCCTGGTGGACGTGGCCCAGGACGTCATCGTCCGTGAGCAAGACTGCGGCACCACCACCGGCATCAACGTCAGCGCCGTCAAGGACGGGACCGAGGTCATCGAATCGCTGCGCGACCGCCTTGTGGGTCGCGTCTCCCTGCACGACATCGTCCACCCGCAGACCGGCGAGGTCATGGTCGCCGCCAACGAGGAAATCAGCGAGGACCAGGCTGAGGCCGTCGAGCAGGCGGGGGTTGGAGAGGTCTCGATTCGCTCCGTCCTCACCTGCCGCACCCGCTATGGCGTCTGCATGCACTGCTACGGGCGCAACCTCGCCACCGGCCGCCTGGTGGATGTGGGCGAGGCGGTGGGTACCATTGCCGCCCAGTCCATCGGCGAACCCGGCACCCAGTTGACGATGCGCACCTTCCACACTGGCGGCGTGGCCGGCGATGACATCACCCAGGGTCTGCCGCGCGTTGAGGAACTGTTTGAGGCCCGTAAGCCGAAGGGCCAGGCGGTGATCGCCGAGCTTGACGGCACGGTTAAGATCACCGAGAACAAGCAGGGCCGCCGCGAGATCGAGATTACTTCGGCTGATGGTGAACTGGCCTCGTACACCGCGCCCTACGGCGCCCGTCTCAAGGTCCACGACGGCGACCAGATCGAGGCCGGCGACGAGCTGACCGAGGGCTCGGTCAACCCTCACGACCTTTTGAAGGTGAAGGGCCTGCGCAGTGTACAGACCTACCTGGTGCATGAGGTGCAGCGCGTTTACCGCCAGCAGGGCGTGGACATCAACGACAAGCACATTGAGGTCATGGTGCGCCAGATGCTG
>JAMDAP010000155.1 GCA_023484675.1 Bacillota bacterium | reverse complement strand
CTCCTAGCGGCTGGGCAGCACTGCATTTCCCCTAGACATGGGTTGTATATATACGTATAATCATGCACATAGCCGAACCCCAAGAACAGGAGGCTGACGGAATTGAAGCGTGGAATTGCGACCGCCCTGGTGTTGATCGTTTCTCTTCTGGCGGGCTGCAGCCAGAAGGCAGCTGCCCCCGCCGCGGCCCAGCCGGCCGGTGCGCCGGCCCCGTCCGACACCCCCACCCTGGATGCCATCAAGGCGGCGGGGGTCTTCAAGATTGGCACCTCGCCCGACTACCCGCCCTTTGAGTCTTTGGATAAGGACAACAACGTGATCGGCTTTGATGTCGACATCATGCAGGAAGTGGCCAAGGAGCTGGGCGTCAAGCTGGACATCGTGCAGGTCGGCTTTGACGGGCTGATCGCGGCGCTGCAGGCCAAGAAGTTTGACGTGATGGCCGCCGGCGTCACGGTGACGCCGGAGCGCCAGCAGGTGGTGGACTTCACCGATCCTTATCTGGTCGGCACGGATGCCATCGTTGTCCACAAGGACTGGACGGCGCCGGTCAAGGGCCTGGAAGACTTGAAGGGGCACTCGGTGGCGGTGCAGATCGGCACCGTGCAGGCGGATGCCGCCAAGAAGGTCGAGGGGGTCAAGGTAAAGGAGTACAACCTCTTTACCGAGGCCGCCACCGCCGTTGCCTCCAAGCAGGCGGACGCGCTCTACCTGCACAAGGTGGTCGCCGAGGCCTTCATCAAGGCCAATCCCAACCTGAAGATCGTGGCTGAGACGCCGGCCAAGGATACGGCTTTCGCCGTCCGCAAGGAGAATCCCGATCTGACCAAGTTCATTGACCAGGTTCTGGCCAAGATGAAGCAGGACGGACGTTTCGACAGCCTGGTACAGAAGTGGTTCAAATAGGGACGCCGTGAACATGGCCTATCTCGCCGAGAATCTGCCGCTCCTGCTCAAGGGAGCCCTGCTCACTCTGAAACTGACCATTCTGGCCGCGGGCATCGGCATCAGCGTGGGCACGCTGGTGGGCCTGGGGCGCATCTCGTCTTGGAAGCCGCTGCATCTGGTGACCAGCGTCTACGTGGAGATCCTGCGCGGCACACCGCTGATGGTGCAGCTGCTGCTGCTGGTCTACGGCGTCCCCCAGGCCCTGGGCCTGCAGGTGGACGAGTTCAGCGCTGCCGTGGTGGGGATGGTGACGCTGGGATTCAGTCCCTGGATCGCGGCCAGATGGAGGCGGCCCGGTCCCTCGGCATGTCCTACGCTCAGGCCATGCGCAAGGTGATTCTGCCCCAGGCCTTCCGGCGGGTCATTCCCCCGCTGGTCAACGAGGGCGTGACCTTGCTCAAGGAGTCTTCTGTAGTGGCGATGATCGCCCTCACGGACCTGACGCGCTCGGCCCAACTGGTGGCCTCTCGCACCTACCGGCCTTTTCCCGCCTACCTGAGCGCCGCTGCCATCTACCTGGTCTTGACGTTCACCCTGTCTCGGGCCGCCGGCCGGCTGGAGAGGGGGCTGCGCGTGGAATGATCCGCGTCGAAGGGCTGTACAAGCGCTTTGGCCCCTTGGAAGTGCTGCGCGGGGTCAACCTGCAGGTCGAGGCGGGCGAGGTGGTCTGCGTTATCGGACCCAGTGGGTCGGGGAAGTCCACCTTGCTGCGCTGCATCAACCGCCTGGAGGAGCCCACATCGGGGAGCATCACCATCGCCGGCGAACCTCTCCCCCGAGGTGGCCGGGACTTGGACCGGGTGCGGGCGGAGCTGGGCATGGTGTTCCAGGGCTTTCACATCTTTCCGCACCTCACCGCCCGGGAGAACGTGATGAGCGGTCCGGTCACGGTGCAGCGGAGGACGCGGGTGGAGGTCCAGGCCCAGGCGGACGCCCTTTTGGCCAAGGTGGGGTTGGCGGACAAGGCTCAGGCCTATCCTGCCCAGCTCTCCGGCGGCCAGCGGCAGCGGGTGGCCATCGCCCGGGCGCTAGCCATGCAACCCAAGGCCATGCTCTTCGACGAGCCCACCTCCGCCCTTGACCCGGAGCTGGTGGGGGAAGTGCTGGCCGTCATGAAGGATCTGGCTCGCGAGGGCATGACCATGCTGGTCGTCACCCATGAGATGGGGTTTGCCCGGGAGGTGGCGGACCGCGTGGTGTTCATGGACGGCGGCGTGATTGTGGAGGAGGGGCTGCCTGCGGAAGTCTTCGGCAACCCGCGGGAAGAGCGCACCCGTGCCTTTCTCAGCAAGGTGCTGTAGTCCACACGGGAGGCGCCAGGCTCAGCGGGGGTGGTGCCCGGCCAACGAAGGTGCCCAGCCCAGCGAGGGCACCCGAGCCCAACGGAGGTAGACCCATGAACGAAGACGTCAAAGTCGGGAACGACGTGGACCGGCACCTCGCGCCCCTCGCAGGTCGCCGCCTTGCGCCTGCCGCGGAGCGCTTCCTCGCCCCGGCGGCGCTGGCGGCCCTGGCCTACCCGGCGCCGGGTGCGTGGATGCCGCCCTTGCCCCCGGGGGTGGTGAGGCTCAGCGCCGGCTATCCCTTTCCCGACTCCATTCCGGTGCAGGAACTCCTGGCGGCGGCGGGTGACCTTTTAGCCAGCGAGGCCGACGCACCGCTGCACTACCTGGGCAGTTGGGCCATGGCCTCGCTGCCCAGCCTTCTGGCAGACCGCATGGCCCACCGGGGGATGCCCCTGGAGTCAGCGGAGATCCTGGTGACCAGCGGCGCCTGTCAAGGCATCGACCTGGCGGCCCGGGCCCTCCTGGGATCGGAGGATCTGGTGGCGGTCGAGGCGCCCACCTACATGGAGGCCCTGGAGATCTTCCGCAACTACACGCCACATCTGGTGGCCTATCCGGTGGATGGATGGGGTCTCGACGTCGCGGCCCTCGGGCAGGATCTGGAGCGACGGCGGTCCCAGGGGCTTCCCCGACTGAAACTGCTCTACACCGTGGCCAGCTTTCAAAACCCCACCGGCGCCACCCTATCCCTGGAGCGGCGCCTGCAGTTGTTGGCCCTGGCAGAGGAGTACGACTTTCTGATCCTGGAGGACGACGCCTACGGCGAGCTGTCCTTCGGGCCGCCGCAGCCGCCTCTCAAGAGCCTGGACGGAGGCGGGCGCGTGGCCTACCTGGGCTCCCTCTCCAAGGTGGTGGCCCCGGGCCTGCGCATCGGCTGGTTGGCGGCGCCGGCCTGGCTGCTGCGGGCGGCCTCGGTCTTCAAGAAGGACCTGGACCATCCCTTCGCCTGGGCCCTGACCGCACGGTACCTGGAGTCCACCGACTTGGACAGCCGGGTGGATTGGTTGCGCCAACGATACAAGGAACGGCGGGATTGGCTGCTGGCCGCCCTGGAGACGCACATGCCCGCCTCA
>JAMDAP010000115.1 GCA_023484675.1 Bacillota bacterium | reverse complement strand
CTGAGGGCATCTGGGAAAACCGCTTCCGGCACGTCGGCGAACTCAAGAGGATGGGCGCCACCATCCGCGTGGAGGGGCGCACGGCGGTCATCGAAGGTGTGGGACGCCTCTCCGGGGCGCCGGTGGTGGCCCAGGACATCCGCGCCGGGGCCGCCCTCATCGTCGCCGGATTGGTGGCGGAAGGCGACACCGAGGTACACGGCATCGAGCACGTGGACCGGGGCTACGAACGTACGGAGGAGAAGCTGCGCGGCCTGGGGGCGCGCATTGAACGGGTTGTGGAGCCCTCCCCCGTAACTTGAGAGGCGCCCGTCGCGAGGCCCCAGTCCCGAATTGTGGTGGAAGGCAGGCTCGGCCCAATTCGGGGTCGAGCCTTCATTGTGGCCGCCGTTTCAACGAACGGTAAACAGTCCTTAAATACAAGCGGGAATGGGTTTCAAACACCGCCGGGGACTGGCTATAATAGCACCGAAACGAGGCAAGAGAGGTGGAAGAGCGTGAACGAGGATTGGGAACGCGAAGTTGATAGCGTCGCCGGTGAGCCGGCTCAGGTGGTGGCCTGGAAGACGGCGGGGCGCCGGCGCCGTGACCGTGGGTTTGCCGGCTACGTGGCCACCGCCGTGGTTTCCGCCTTGATCGGCGGCAGCGTCGCCGCGGCAGCCGTTCCGACCTACGTCATGCCGCACCTGCAGCAGGAGCTGAGGGCCGCCGGCTACAATACCGTGACGTCGCCCAAAGGTGCTCTTACCGCTGACGGTTCGTCGGTCATGCCACTGCCCTCAGGCAGCAACGACCTGCCCGTCTCCCAGGTGAGCCAGGTGGCCCAAAGGGTGAGCCCGGCCATCGTGGGCGTGGTCAATCGCGCACAGAGCACCGGCTTCTTTGGCGACAGCCAGATGGTGGATGAGGGCTTCGGCTCCGGCGTGGTCTTCGACAGCAGCGGCTACATCGTCACCAACTACCACGTCATCGACGGCGCCGCCCAGGTGAAGGTCGTCCTGTCCGACGGCCGCACCGTGGACGCCAAGGTGGTGGGCAAGGATGCCTTCACCGACCTGGCTGTCCTCAAGGTGAACGCGGGGGCGCTTCCGTCCGCGGCCTTCGGCGACTCGGACAAGGTGCGGGTCGGCGACCTGGCGGTGGCCATCGGCGATCCTTTGGGCTTGAACTTTCAGCACACGGTTACCGCCGGCGTGATCTCCGGCCTGGGCCGGAACATCGATACCGCCGGCGGCCCCGGCGTCTACCGCGACCTGATCCAGACCGACGCCACCATCAACCCCGGCAACTCGGGGGGCGCCCTGGTCAACGCAGCCGGCGAGGTCATCGGGATCAACACCATCAAGGTGCCGGCCGGCATGAAGGGGGCCGAGGGCATGGGCTTCGCCATCCCCTCCAACCAGGTCCGGACCGTGGTGGACGAGCTGGTCAAGAACGGCCGGGTCACCAGCCGCGCTTACCTGGGCGTGGGCACCGTCGGCCCATCGGAGGCCTTCCAGCAGGGCATTCGCCTGCGGGACGGAGCCCTGATTCTTCAGGTGGAGGCCGGCTCGCCTGCCGACCGTGCCGGCCTGCAGCGGGGCGACGTGCTGCTCAAGATCGACAGCACGGAAATCCACGAGTCCAAAGACGTGGCCGTGGCAATGATGCAGAAGAAGCCGGGCGACAAGGTAACCATCCAGTACGACCGCAACGGCAGCCAGGCGTCTACGCAAGCCGTGCTCGGCCAGGCGCCGGCGGCCCAGGGCTAGTCGACGGCCTGCATGAACATCCGGCTGGTTTCCGTGGGACGCATCAAGGAAAAGTTCATCCAGGCGGCCATGGCCGAGTACGCCAAGCGGCTCTCCGGTTATGGCCGGCTGGAGATGGTGACCGTGGACGACGAGCCGGTGCCTGACCGGCCTGCTCTGGCGCAGAGGCGGGCCGTTCTTCAAGCCGAAGGGGACCGGCTGCTGCGCCAGGTCCCCCGGAACAGCCACGTGGTGGTCCTGGACGTGGCCGGGGCGCAGATGGCCTCCGAGGAGTTTGCGGCGTACCTCCAGCAGGTGGGCCTGAAGGGGCAGAGCGAGGTGGCCTTCGTCATCGGTGGCACCCTGGGCCTGTCGCCGCAGGTGTTGGAGCGGGCCGACCTTCGCCTGTCGCTGTCGCGGTTGACCTTTACGCACCAGCTGGTGCCGCTGATTCTGCTGGAGCAGCTCTTTCGCGCCGCCAAGATCCAGCGGGGCGAAACGTACCATCGCTGACACAAGGCATTCATACGGCGCCGGGCTGCGCATGTAACAGCCATGGCGCGACATAGCCGCCACCCCCAGGGGTGGCGGCATTTGTTTCTCCGCCGGCTGGCTCATAACTGGGCCCAGAGGATGCAGACACTAGGACCAACACGAAGAAAAGGATGGGATAGCCAGTGCGGCGTTTTCTTATGGTCGTCGCGGCAGTGCTGCTTGTCACCTCCGCCTTGGTGGCGGCGCCACGGCCAACCGTCGTCTACAGTCAGAGCGCCTGGGCCAAGGATAACCTGGACCTGCTGGCCCGGGTCATCAACGCCGAAGCCGGGGGTGAGCCCTACACCGGCCAGGTGGCGGTTGGCGCGGTCATCATCAACCGCACCTACGCCAAGGGTTTCCCTGGCTCCATTGCCGGCGTGGTCTACCAGCCCGATGCCTTTGAATCGGTCACCATCGGCAGCATCTGGTGGCTGCCCATGACTTCCACCGTCCGGCAGGCCGCCGTCGATGCCCTCAACGGCTGGGATCCCACCGGCGGGGCCTTGTACTTCTTTGACCCAGCCAGGACGACCAACGGCTGGATGTGGTCGCTGCCCCAGGCCATGACCATTGGGCATCACATCTTCGCCTACGCTCCATCGGGGTGGCGCTGATGGCCGGGACGAAGACGCGCAGCCGCAACGTCTGGCTGGGAGTGCTGGGGGTCGGGCTGGCCCTGGCGGCGATCTGGGGGTACGGCCAGTCGCTGCAGAAGAATCGGGTCATGCAGAGGGTCGAAGGCCAGTACCAGCGGTCGTTCCACCAGTTGATCGATCATACCGTGAATGTTGAATCCCGTCTGGCCAATCTCATGGTCAGTACCAACCGCAGGCAGCAGATCATGGACCTGGACTATGTGCGCCAGCACGCCGCCTCGGCCCGGGAGGAGCTGGCCCAACTGCCCCTCAATAGCGTACAGATGGGGAAGACCACCGCCTTCTTCGGATCAATCATGGATACCACCGACGCCTTGGCGTTGAAGTTGCTCGACAACGGGCAGCTGACCGACCAGGACCGGGCCAAGATCAAGGACCTGCATGACGCCTCCGTGTACGCCCGTGACGAACTGTTCGCGGTGGCGCAGGTGGCCAACAGCGGCCGGATGCGCTGGGTGGACG
>JAMDAP010000021.1 GCA_023484675.1 Bacillota bacterium | reverse complement strand
GTTGATCATGTCTTTCTTGCGGTCGACGATGTAGGTGAAGCCGTCCTCGTCCATCTTGCCGATGTCGCCGGTGTAGAGCCAGCCGTCCCGCAGGACCCGGGCCGTCTCCTCCGGCCTGTTCCAGTAGCCGGCCATGACCTGCGGCCCGCGCACGCAGAGCTCGCCCACTTCACCCGGCGGGAGGGTCTTCTCCCCCGTCTCCAGGTCGGCAATCTTCATGTCGGTGTCAGGAAACGGCAGGCCAATGCTGCCGGCCTTGCGCATCCCGTACAGGGGTGTGGAGTGGGTGACCGGCGAGGCCTCGGTCAGTCCATACCCCTCTACCAACTTGCCGCCCGTCAGACGCTCGAAGGTAGCCTGGACCTCCACCGGCAGCGGCGCCGAGCCGCTGATGCAAGCCTCGATGGAGGAGAGGTTGTGCTTGGTCACCCCTGGATGGTTGATGATGGCTACATACATCGTGGGAGCCCCCGGGAACAGCTTGGGGCGATGCTTCTCGATGAGCTTGAGGACTCCGCCCACCTCGAACTTGGGCGTCAGCACCATGGCGCCGGCCGCCGCGACGCCCATGTTCATGCAGACGGTCAGGCCGTAGACGTGGAAGAAAGGCAGGGCGCTGAGAATGCTGGTGCCCTCCGCTCGCATGTCGCCCCGGCCCATCCAGGCGATGGTCTGCAGGGTGTTGGCCACCAGATTCTTGTGGGTGAGCATGGCGCCCTTGGACAGCCCCGTGGTGCCGCCAGTGTACTGCAGCAGGGCAACATCGCCGGCCTTGGCCGGAACGGGCGGGAAGGCCGGGGAGTTTTGCCGCATCAGGTCGGTCCAGCGGTGGGTGGCGGGCCCGGCCTCAATCTTGGGCAGCTTCTGCTTCAGCGGGTAGAGCAGGTTGAGCGGGAAGGGCAGGAAGTCGCGGATGCTGGTGTAGATCACGTGCTCCAGAGGCGTCTTGGAGCGCACCGCCTCGATGCGGGGCTTGAGCAGGTCCAGAGCCAGGATGACCCTGGTCCCCGAGTCATTGAGCTGATACTCCAGCTCCCGCTCGACGTAGAGCGGGTTGGTCATCACCACCACGGCGCCGGCCCGCAATGCACCGTAGAAGGCCGCCACCACCTGCGGGCAGTTGGGCAGCATGATGGCGACGCGGTCTCCCGGCTGCACCCCCAACTTGCGCAGGGCGTGGGCGAAACGGTTGGCCAACTGGTCGAGCCGGCGGTAGGTCAGCCTGGCGCCGAAGAAGATGGTAGCGGTGCGGTCAGGGTAATCTCGAACGGCCTCGTCCAGGAAGGAATAGAGAGGCTTGTCGGGAATCGGCATGTCGTAGGACACACCGTTCGGGTAATGCTTCAGCCACAGTCGCTCCTGCTGCTCTTCCACCATGACCCCTCCTCGCTCTGGGCCTCACGGGTCGTTGGTTGCGGCTCCCGCTCCATCACCTAATCTATGCCGTCCCGCCGGGCATTGCCGGCGCATGGGCCGGGCCGGCGCGGGTACGCTAGTCTCAGCGCGGGTACGCTAGTCTCAGCGCGGGCGCGCGGCGCCCGCTGGAGGAGGCGATGCCCATGAAGTTGGAACCCGGCGAGCGGTCGATCCTGGCCAGCTTCACGTCCTGGACAAGGGCCGAAGACGCGGTCAAGGCTCTAAAAGAAGCGGGCCTTGGCACAGTACAGCTTGCCCGAGCCGGCAAGTATGCGGGCGTCAACGACAACAGCGATTTCAACGACCCGGTCCGCAGCCAAGCAGCCACCCTGTCGGGCCTGACCCAACTGGAGGGGGACGAGTTCCCCAGCCGCAACGCCGGCCCCCTGATCGCCGCGGACCCCCGCGGCCAGCGGCATGTCCGGTCCCAGGGTCGACGAGCGCAGCGTCCTGCTCACCGCCGTGGTTTCCCAGGACCAGGTGGATCAGGCCGTTGCCATTATCAAGCAAAACGAGGGGCGCGTTTGACAGCGCAGCCCTTGGCGCCTATCGGGCCTGGGCCCGGGCTTGAGATGGAGCTGGAGCTCGGCCCCGGTCACCTACCGACCGATTGGTGAAGGACTTGGCTTGATTATTTCGACTTACTTTCCTCGAACTCCTCCCTCTACCAGAAAAGTCCCACTCGCTTTCTAGCGAGCGGGACTTTTGTCCATTGGCGAACGTCCAGAAGCGGACATTCTGACTCACGGGTTCGAATCCGACCGGTCTGCGGGCGCCTGCAGGCCGTCGCCGCAGTGCGGGCAGAAGCGGGCGTCTTGCCCGACCGGCTTGCCGCAACTCAGACAGACTCGGGTCACGGTCCGGGGGACCTGCGGCTGTTGCTCACGGATCAGCAAGTAGACAATCAGAAACAGCAGCGGACTGAGAAAGGCCAGGAACGCCCAGAGAACGGCATCCGTTCGCCCGCGCTTGTTGGCATCCTGGTAGACCCACCAGACCACCGCCACCCGAATGGCGATGATCAGCAGCAGAAAGAAGAAGCCGAAGGCCATGATGCCCAAACCAAGGGCAACCGACCTGTCACCGTATCCCATGGCGGCCTCCCTTCAATTCTGGCCAGGACGCAGGCTCTTGACGCGAGTTCCCGACTCAGGCGGACGCGCCCGAATTCCCCTGCACTGCCAATGGCTTCCCGCAGTGGGGGCAATAGGCGTTGGACTCTGGAATCATCCGGCCGCAGCCCAGGCACACCCGCAGCGCCGAAGGAGGGTTCTCGGCGTTGAGCCGTTCCGCCGTCTTGTAGGCATCGTAAACCATATAGACGGTAAACCCCAGGCCGGTGAAGATGCCGATCACAATGAAGCTCAGCGGCACGTTGATCAGAAACTGGATGGCCATGAAGCCAAAGCCCTTGCCCACCTGGCCGTTGTAGATCTGGCCAAGGCCCGGCCAGAGAAAGCTGAGGATGGCAGCCAGGGTCGGGTTCTTCTGCTGGTTGCTCACGCTGCACCCCTGTTCCGTTTGTCTTATCCAAGCTCTACGGCGCCCATCGACAAAAACCCTGCATACAGCCGGAAAAGGCCCCCGGCGGGTACCTTTCCCGTGGTGGGGTTCCTAGAGCTGGCGCACCACCTCGGCGCAGCGGTCGCAGAGGCCGGGGTGGCCGGCGTGGGTGCCCACCGCCTCGCTGTAGGTCCAGCAACGTTCGCACTTGCGGCCATCGGCGGGTTTAACCGTCACGTCCAGGCGATCGGGGGCGTCGCCCAAGGCCATGCCGCCGGGCGCCTCGGGCGTGCCCTCCAGCAGGCGCACCTGGGAGACGATGAAGATGGCCGGCAGCTCGTTCAGGTACCCGTGCAGGAAGCGGCCCAGCTCGGGCGTTACGGTGAGCTCCACCTGCGCCTCCAGGGACGTGCCGATGGCCTTGGCGGCGCGGGCCTCCTCCAGGGCTTTGGTGACCTGGGCCCGCACCTCCAGCAGGCGG
>JAMDAP010000171.1 GCA_023484675.1 Bacillota bacterium | reverse complement strand
GCACGACAAGCCGGCCAAGTACCCCGCAATCTTCCGCCGGGCGTCGGCTCTGGTGGTGAACAAGCTCGACCTTCTGCCGTATACCGATTTCGACCTGGCTGAAGCCCAGGCCGATGCTCGTCGCCTAAACCCCGATCTGCGCCTCTTCAATCTCTCCGCCCGCACCGGCGAGGGGCTGGAGGCCTGGTGTGACTGGATCCTACGCTTGTCGAAGAAAAAAGAATCCTGACGAATGATGGGTGATTCTGGCAGGTGAAAGTCTTCACAACGGAGAAACTCCCCTGTAGAACGTCGGACGAAACACCAGGGTTAATGACAGCGGGGAGGCCGACCGGATGATCCAGCGCTGGCGGGTGCGGGTGGAAGGGACCGTCCAGGGCGTGGGCTTTCGGCCTTTCACCTACCGCCTCGCCCGCCGGTGCGGTCTGGCCGGTTCGGTTCGCAACGAGGGAGCGGCGGTGGTCATCGAGGTAGAGGGGCAGGATGAGCACCTGGAGACTTTCCTGCGCGCCATTCGGGCGGAGGCGCCTCCCCTGGCTCGGATTGACGGGGTGGGACGCAAGGTGCTGCCAGTCCGGGGGGACCGGGGCTTCGCCATCGAGGAGAGCCAGGCTCGGGACGGGTCCCGGGTGATGATCTCCCCGGATGTGGCCACCTGCCCGGACTGCCTGCGGGAGTTGTTCGACCCAAGGGACCGGCGCTACCGCTATCCTTTCATCAATTGCACCAATTGCGGACCGCGCCTGACGATCATCAGGGGCGTTCCCTACGACCGGGAGCGGACCACCATGGCCGCCTTCCCCATGTGTCCCGCTTGCCGGCAAGAGTTCGAGGATCCGAACAGCCGGCGTTTCCACGCTCAGCCCAATGCCTGCCCGCGTTGCGGTCCGCAGGTTTCTCTGCTGGACGGAAGCGGACAACCATTGGAGCAGTCTCCCGGCCCAGGGGAGGGCGGCGCATCGGGTGACCAGGACGCGGTAACCCGGGCGGCGGCCCTCCTCCGGGCCGGCTGGATCCTGGCGGTCAAGGGGCTGGGCGGTTACCACCTGGCGTGTGATGCCACTGATCGCGAGGCGGTGGCGCGGCTGCGCTTCCGCAAGGGACGGGAAGCCAAGCCCTTGGCGGTCATGGTGGCCTCCCTGGAAGATGCCCGGAGCCTCTGCGAATTCGACGAAGTTGCGGCGGAACAGCTAGGCTCGCCGCGCCGGCCGGTGGTGGTGTTGCCCCGGAAGTCCGGGGGAGCTCTGGCTCCGGAGGTTGCGCCCGGGCAATCGACCCTGGGCCTCATGCTGCCCTACACGCCTCTGCACCACTTGCTGCTGCGAGATGCCGGCCGGCCCCTGGTGATGACCAGCGGCAATCTCAGCGAGGAACCCATCGCCTACCGGGACGGCGACGCCCTGGAACGGCTTGGCGGGATAGCCGGCGCCTTCTTGGTCCACGACCGGGAGATCCACCTGCGCTGCGACGATTCCGTGCTGCGGGTGGCGGAGGGTCAGACGGTTTTTGTCCGTCGCTCCCGGGGTTATGTTCCGGATCCGGTGCCGGTTCCCAAGGTCTTTCCCGTGCCCGTGCTGGCCACGGGCGGGCACTTGAAGAACACCTTCGCCCTGGGCCGGGGTGGAGAGGTGTTCTTGAGCCACCACGTTGGAGACCTGGAGAACCTGGGCACCTGGACCTCGCTTGTCGAAGGAATCAAGCACTTCCAACGGGTGTTTCAGATCGAGCCTGCCGTGGTGGCCCATGATCTCCACCCGGGGTACCTCTCGACCCGCTTCGCCCTGTCCCTGGAAGGGATTGAGCGGGTGGGCGTTCAGCACCACCACGCCCACATTGCGTCTTGCCTGGCCGACAACGGCGCCGCCGGTCCGGTGATCGGGGTGGCCTTTGATGGCACAGGCTACGGGGTTGATGGCGCGGTTTGGGGTGGGGAGTTTCTGATCGCCGACCTGGCGTCCTATCAGCGGGTCGCACACCTGGAGTACGTCCCCCTGCCCGGCGGGGAGCAAGCCATCCGGGAGCCCTGGCGAATGGCCGCGGCTCACCTGCGAGGCGCCTTCGGTCCCACCTACCAGAACCTGGAGATGCCCCTGCTGGCTGCGGTGGGCAGGAAGACGTGGAGCAGGCTCGACAGGATCATGGACAGGGGTTTGAACAGCCCGCCAACGTCCAGCATGGGCCGTCTTTTCGACGCCGTGGCCGCCGTGGCGGGGCTCTGTACGGTGGCTCGGTTTGAGTGAAAGGCCGCCATGGAGTTGGAAGCCGTGGCGGACCCAGCTTGCCGGCGGAGTTATGCTTTGCCCCTACGGCGTTGCGAAGGGGGAACCTGGGTCATTGAAACGGGGTCCCTTTGGCGCGAACTGGTGGACGATGTGCACCGCGGCATACCCGTTGGGATGATCGCGGCTCGGTTCCACAACGGCCTTGCCGCCATGGTCGTGGAGGTCTGCGTCACTCTCCGGGGGCGCTGGGGGCTCAGCGCCGTGGCTTTGTCGGGAGGGGTATTTCAGAACCTGCGGCTGCTGGTGCAGGTGACGAAGGGGCTCGAGCGGGAAGGTTTTGTGGTCTACACCCACCGCAAGGTGCCACCCAACGATGGCGGCCTGAGCCTTGGCCAGGCCGTGGTGGCGGCTGCGGTGGCCACCACCGGTGCCTAGCGACCCGGAAAGCGGGGGAACGGAAATGTGCCTGGGGATTCCGGGGAAGATCGTCGAGATCCTATCCGAGCAGGGCCTGCGCCTGGGTCGGGTCGACTTCGGCGGGGTGACCAAGAAGGTTTGCCTCGAATACGTGCCTGGGCTGCAGGTCGGGGACTACACCATCGTCCACGCCGGGTTCGCCATCAGCCGGGTCGATGAAGCGGAGGCCAGCCGGGTCTACACCTACCTCGCAGAGATGGGTGAGCTGGAGAGAGGGGACGAGGCGCGGTGAGGTTCATCGAGGAGTACCGCGATGCCAGCCTCGTGGGGCGCTACGCTGAGTTCCTCCGCCGCACCCTCCGCCACCCCTGGACCCTGATGGAGGTCTGCGGCGGGCAGACCCACGCCATCGTCAAGTTCGGCATCGACCAGTTGCTTCCGCAGGGCTTGGAACTGGTGCACGGGCCGGGCTGTCCGGTCTGCGTGACGCCCGTCGAGCTGATCGACCAGGCCCTGGCCATCGCCGCCCGTCCGGAAGTGATCTTCTGCTCCTTCGGCGACATGTTGCGGGTGCCGGGCAGTGCCGGGGATCTGTTCGCGGTCAGGGCTCGGGGTGGCGACGTGAGGGTCGTGTACTCCCCCCTGGACTGCCTGGCCATTGCCGAGGCCAACCCCCAGCGGCAGGTGGTCTTCTTCGCCATCGGCTTTGAGACGACCGCCCCGGCCAATGCCATGGCCGCCAGGGAGGCCCGGCGCCGGGGGCTCCGGAATTTCTCCCG
>JAMDAP010000090.1 GCA_023484675.1 Bacillota bacterium | reverse complement strand
CCGGGTGCTCACGGCGAAGGTACGCGTCTAGCCGGGCCCGTGTGGAGGCCCACATGCCATGAGCAATTCGGAGCCGTTCGGCGCCGGTCTTTAGGCGAAGCACCTCAACCATGACGGGGTCAACAATATCCACGTCGTTGGTCTGACGCGGTTCGCCGTAGTAGATGGAAGCCTGCGAGCCACCAACCATGTAGTCGAGGCCAAGACTCTCCAGCAGCGAGATGACACGACGAAGGAATTCAGCTTGATCCATGCAGCAGCCTTCTCAGGATTTCACGGTTGATCTGCTCGTCATCCCAGTCCGGGTGCTCACGGCGAAGGTACGCGTCTAGCCGGGCCCGTGTGGAGGCCCACATGCCATGAGCAATTCGGAGCCGTTCGGCGCCGGTCTTTAGGCGAAGCACCTCAACCATGACGGGGTCAACAATTTCGATTTGGCCGTCGTCCAACCGCATGGTGACCCCCCCTTACAGCCACATACTCCACTCTTATCCGGCCGCAAATCGTCTGCATCTTTCTACACCGGTATGCCTGATTCCTTCGCCCGTTTCGGGGCGACGTCTTGTCGCCCTCGCGTGTCTATCAGGCGCCGCAGCCACCCATCACGACAGGGATGGAAAACCCGTCAAAGGCGCCAAGCCCCCCAACCCAGCCGCTGGTGCCGCCGACTGCTCCTGCCCCAAGTGGCGTTGGCCACCTGGTAGTCCTCCAGGCAGGAGGGTCGGCCGTTGTCCGGCCCGTCCTTCTGACTTGGACCCAGGGTGTGGACCAATCGGCGCAGAGGCCGCTGGCGGTCATGCTGATGAAGAACACCCGCGGGAAGTTCTTCGGGGCGTCGGGCCGGTCCACCGCCAGGTTCAGGTCCCCTGACACCAACCGCCCGGCCACATGTCCCGCCACCTCGGCGTCGGTCTTGGCCCGCGCCTCCCGGGCTTTGCGGGGCCGTTACCTCAGTTGGAGGCCATCCCACGAACTGGGGGCCGATGACATTGAAATAGCCTGCCTCATTGCCGAAGCAGGCATGCTTCCGGCGTTTGCTCCCTCCCCTGTTCACAACGGCAAGCGCCTTTTCCCCTCCTGCCAGTCCGCCGCCCACTGGTCTCCAAGCAAGCGTTTCAACACGGCCAGCCCGTCGAGAATGGCCTGCCGCTCCTCCGGACTGGATCGCGCCAGAAGTCTCACCACCGGAAAGTGAGACCGGGGTGGTTCGTGCCTGTTCAGGTATCCCCTGGCCCGCTCAGTGAGGTCAATCTGCGTCCTCCGGCGATCCTTCGGGTCTGCCCAACGCTCGATAAGGCCGCGCTTCTCTAATCGGTCTACGATATTTGAGACTGTGCTATGCGCCAAACCTATGAGCCTTGCCAATTGGTTGAGGCTCACGCCGCCGCTGTCAACGAGAACCTCCAGGACGTTTAGTTGACGTGTTGTAAGACCCATCGGAGCCAGATCCGCCGCCACTTGGGTCCTTAGCATACGCGTTATGACTCGTACGTCGTCGTACAGTCGCTCCGCGTCTCGGTACACGTCTCCACCCATGGACACCACGTCTTCCCCCCTATTCTTCACAGCTCAGCTCCGGCGCCTGCAATCCTCATCACCGCTGGTCGCTCGGTTACCTCTCGTGATGGGCAGGCGAGGGAAAGGCCGCACACCCTGTGCGGCATCAGATGGATGGTCGCCTGCGACCGATCGGCCGAAAAGCTGTAACAACCGTGTTTTCCATGATTCCATAGCGCCTTTCGCCAAGAGGCGGCATTTGGGCCGATTTTGCCATGCGGGGTGCTGGTTTTCCTCGATAGGTCGCAGGCGACCGAGCATCCTACGTCCGGCAGGTAGCCTACCCTTCCTTCGACTCATCCCTCTCCACCGTCCCCTCCAAGGCTGTCCCAGATGTGGATGATCCGGGTCTTCGCCGGGTGCAGGGTAAGCGTCAGCTTGCCTTTTCTGCGGTGGCCACCAGCGGGCTGACGACGCCCGTCCAGAACACGGCCAAGGCGGCCTTCGCCCGGGTCATCGCGATGTAGAGCAGGCGGCCGTTCTCCGGTGTGGCGGGAAAGTTCGCCTCGCCCGCTCCCGCCACGGCCACGGCGTCAAACTCCAGACCGCGAGCCAGAACCACCGGCAGGACCACGATGCCGCCCTCGTAGCGGTCTTCAGCGGACCTGACCAGCCCGGGCGTGAGTCCTTGCGCTCGTAAGGCGCGCCATAGGTCCTCGGCCTCGGCCACGGTCTTGGTGATCACCGCCGCGCTGGAAAAGCCCTGTTCCTCCGTCCACCGAAGCCAGTCTGCGACGCCCCCGACCATCTCGCCGGCAGACGGAGCGGACCGGAACAGTACCGGGTCGCCGGGGATGAGAGAGTCCGGCACCTCCGTGGCCATGGCCCCGGACCGGATCAGGGCCTGATGCGCCGCCTGGATGATGCGCTGGGTGGTGCGGTAACTGCGGTGTAGCTGGTGCAGTCGGCAGGTGTTCTTGGGGAAGACCGGGCCGATCAATTCGTTCCAGCCGGACAGGCCAAGTTCCTCCCGCACCCGTTGCCCGAGGTCGCCCACAATGGTCAGCGAGTCCTGACGGGCGAAGGGGGCCAGCACGGCGTAGCGCAGTGGAGCAAAGTCCTGCCCCTCATCGACGACGATATGGTCCCAACGTTCGCTGTCGGAGACGCCGTAAAGGCGGGTCCTGAGGTAGACGAGCCCGGCCAGGTCGGCGGCCTCCACGGTTCCGGCCTCTTTCAGCCGCTGCGCGCGGGCCTTGAAAGGAGCCGTCGCCCCCTTGCCCAGCCAGCGGTCGACGCCCCGGTCCGGGTCGAGGAGGATATCCCAGTACACGTCCAGCGTGTTCCGCGGCCGCCAGCGCTCGACGAGCCTTGCCGCCCAGGCGGCCACGGCCTCGTACCGCCGATTCCTGGATGAGGGCACTGCGCCTGGGGGCGCCCGAACGGCAGAGCGATGCTGGTCTTGCCGCTCCCCGCCACCCCCTGGACGATGACCGTGTGGTCGTGCTCCTCGGCGATGATGGCGTGCTGCTCGCGCTGAATGCTGCGGACGATGTCCTTCAGGTGCGAGCCGGCGGCCGTCTTCAGCAGGCTGCGGAGGTAGTCGTCGGCGAGGAACTCCTGGCCTTCCACCGGCGCCACGGCCTCGAGCGGGTAGTCCGGGTGGACCTGCTGGTCGTAGACCCCGCGCAAGGCGGCCTTGTCGATGTCCACGTGCCGCACCAGGTAGAGCACCACGTCCACCCAATCGTCCTCCACCTTGAAGGACTGGGGCCCGACCTCACCCTCGTAGAAGAGCCGGGCAACCGGCGCGCGCCAGTCCGTCACCCGGTTGTGGAGGCGGGTCTTGTCCGCGTAGACAGGCACGGTGCCGATGTAGAGTTTCTGGAGACCGCCGTCGCTGAGATCCCGCGGGTCGTGGGGGTCCCGGATGT
>JAMDAP010000128.1 GCA_023484675.1 Bacillota bacterium | reverse complement strand
AGTAGGCCAGGAGCCGCTTCAGGTCTTGCTGCACGGCGGTGAAGGGAACCGCTATGGCCATGGAGAGGAGGCCGAAGCCAAGCAGAAGGTTGCCGGCGAACCCGGCTCCCACGGCCCCGTTCACCAGCACGTAAAAGCGCAGGATGGCCTGGAAAGCCACCGCCAGCAGAACCCCGGAGAGCGTGGCGCTGATGGGGGAAGGCGCCTGGCTGTGGGCGTCAGGGAGCCAGGTGTGCATGGGCGCAAGGCCCGCCTTGGTGCCGTAGCCGACCAGCACCAGGCCGAAGGCCAGCTTCATCAGGCGGGGGTCGAGGCGCCCTGCCAGGGGAACCAGGTCCGACCAGTCCAAGGTGCCCTCCATCCCGCCCGAGGCGCCCAGGACGGCGGCATAGGTTACCGCCGTGCCCAGCAGGGCGAAGGCCAGCCCCACGCTGCAGATGATCATATACTTCCAGGCCGCCTCCAGGGAATGGGGCTTGCCATAGAAACCCACGGCGAAGGCCGAGGCCAGGGTGGTGGCCTCGATGGCGGCCCACATCATGCCCAGGTTGTTGGCGGTCAGGGCCCAGAACATGGTGCCGGCGAAGACGTGAAACCAGAAGTAGTAGCGGCGCAGGCGGCCGGGGGCCACTGCCCCATGCCGCACCTCGGCAGCCAGGTACGACGGTGTGTAGAAAGCAGCCAGTGTGGTCAGGAGGCCGGTGAGGAGAATCAGGTAGGCGCTGAGCGCATCCACACGCAGAGCCCCGCCCCACTCCACCAGCGGACCGCCGGAAAAGACCCTGACGGCGATGGCGGTGGACAGCAAGAGGGTCAGGGTCGAACCCAGGAGGCTCACGCTGCCCTGTCTGCCGGGCGTTCGCGGCAGGTACGCCGCCGCCGCCGTCAGCAGCGGCGCCGCCACCAGGGCGGTTCCCAGGTAGTTCGTAGCGCTCACCCCTTCAGATCGCGCAGCCGGTCGGTGTTGAGGCTGTCCAGGGTCGTACCGATGCGCAGCGTCAGCGAGCCCATGATCAGGACGGCTACCAGGAGGTCAAACAGCACGCCCAGTTCCACAACGAAGGGCATGCCGCGGGTTGCGCCAAGAACCGCAAGGTAGATGCCGTTTTCCATGACAACCAGCCCTTCGACCTGGGCAATGACCTGCCGGCGGGTCACCATCATCAGGAGGCCGACCAGGATCATGCCTGAGCCGAAGGCGACGAAATCGGCAAAGGCCAGGGCTCCGAAAAGGCCCGCCGGAATCACGGCCTTGGCCAGCACCAGCAGGCCGGCGGCAAGGGTTACGGCCAGTTCGGGGGCCAGCATCGGGTGGGGGTCAACCTTTCGCTCCAGTCGCCGCAAGACCCTGAGCAGTACCAGGGGTACGGCCACGCCCTTGACCGCCAGGGTCAGAAGCCCGGCCAGGTAGAGCTCCGGCGTACTGCCGGCGGCGGCCAGCCACACCGTTAGACCGCCCAAGGCGCCGGCTTGCAGGCCCAGGGCGATGGCCGCGTGGTCCTGGCGCCGCATGCCGGCCAACAGGATGGTCAGGAAGAGAGCAGCAGATAGCAGTATGTTCAAGGTCTTACCTCCCGAGGAAGAGAGCTGTCACTACGGAGAGCGAGGCCAGCAAGAAGGACGCCCCGAGCAGGCGGGGCAGCCGAAAGAACCGTACCTTGGCAAAGAAAAATTCGATCAAACCGAAGCCGAGCCCCAGTAGCGCAACCTTGAGAACGGACAGCCCCAACGCCGCCAGCCCGACAAGCAGCCCTGCCCCCAGCGCGACAGGCAGCCCGGCCGCCAGCCCCACACCCGGCAAGCCGGCGCCCAGGAAGACGTTGGCCAGAACGGTCAGGATTGCGAACTGCTTCACTTCAGCCGCCCAGGTGAGCAGAGCCAGGTGGCGGCCGGAGTACTCCAGCAGCATGCCTTCGTGGATCATCGTAAGTTCCAGGTGGGTGTCCGGATTGTCCACAGGAATGCGCCCCATCTCGGCAATGGCGACGAAGGCGAAGGCAGCGACGCCGAGCAGGCGACTGGCTCCCATCCCGCCAGGCGGGGCAGCGGCCAGGAGGCCGAATTGGGTCGTTCCGGCAGCGGCGGCCAGTCCAGCCAGGGAGAGGAAGAGCACCGGTTCCACCAGCACGCTCACCGCCAACTCCCGGCTGGCTCCCATCCCGCCAAAGTTGCTGCCAGTGTCCAGAGCGGCCAGGGTCATGCCCACTCTGGCCAGGGCCAGAAGGTAGATGAAGCTGAGGAGGTCCCCGCCCATTCCCGCCCCGGCGCCGAACAGAGGAACCTGCACCGCAGCCACGGTGTAGGCCGCCAGGGAGAGGTAGGGCACGCCCAGCAGAATCCAAGAGCCGTGCCTGGACACCACCGGTTCCTTCAGGAAGAACTTGCGCAGGTCGTAGTAGGGCTGAAGAACCGATGGCCCGGTGCGGTTTTGCAGCCGCGCCTTGAACTTCTTGATGATCCCGTTCAGGCCCGGGGCGAAGGCCAGGATGACCAGAGCCTGAAGCACACCTCGGGCCATCTGGGGCAAGCCGCCGTACAACGTCTCCATCCTTGTGCCTCCCTACCGCGCCAGTATCAGGAGCAGGGCCAGTGTCGCCACGATATAGGCCAGGTAGGCCTGGACCGAACCGGTCTGGATGCGCTTCAGCCGGGTCGAGGCAAAGAGCAAAGCGCGCTGGAACGGAAGGTAGAGGTAGCGCTCGTAGACCGGGGTGAGTGAGGCCTCGTACCGGATCACGGTCGGGAAGTAGCGGCTGCCGGTGTCTTCCCGGCTGACGGCGCGCTCCGGCCGCAGCAGGGTGCGGAAAAAGAGGCGCAGCGGCTTCACCAGGGCTGCGCCGCTGTACTGCATCTCCGGCTGCAGGCCAACGCCGCAGGCCCAGGGCTCAGCCACTCGAATCGGGCGCCCCTTGGACCAGGCCCAGGCCAGCCAGAATGCCAGCAGGCCGGCCGCCAGGAGGGAGAGCGCCAACCCCGACGTCAGGGAGTTCAGGCCCTGGGTGACGGACGAGACGGTGGCCGCAGCGGAAATGTTGAAGGAAGCCCCGGCAGGCCCGAAACCCGAGGCAGGAAGGCCAGCAGCAATGCTCCCTCCCACGCTTTGGACAACGCCCAGAGCAGGCCCCGGAGCAAGCCCGATAACCACGCATAGGGCCAGCAGCAGCCACATGCCGAGGCGCATGCCGAGCGGCGCCTCCTGGGCCGAGGTAGCGTGCTGGCTGCGCGGAAGCCCCAGGAAGCTGATGCCGAAGGCCTTCACAAACGCCGCTGCCGCGAGGGCGCCCGTGAAGGCGAGGCCGGCGGCGGCCAGCAGCGCCACAAGTCGCGCCGGTGCAGCCGGCGCCGACGCTCCCAGAGAGAGCAAAGCCTTGAGCGTCAGCACCTCGCTGAGGAACCCGTTGGACGGCGGCAGGGCGGCGATAGCCACGGCGCCGCCCAGGAAGAGCAAGGCGGTTTGGGGCATGCG
>JAMDAP010000140.1 GCA_023484675.1 Bacillota bacterium | reverse complement strand
CATGTTCCCCACTAACTGGGAACTGTCCACGCGCCGCGCCAGCAACGTGGTGCGGTACTTCGTGGAGGATAAGGGGCTGTCGTCGGAACGATTTGCCGCTGCCGGCTACGGCGAGTTCCGTCCCCTTTACGACAACAACACCGAAGCGGGCCGGGCTAAGAACCGTCGGGTGGACATCGTCATTTTGCGCGTCGCGCCGACGCTGAACCTGGGCAAGGAACTGAAGGGCAAACCGGACCTGCCTGAGGGCGCTGCCGCTACTCCCTGATCCGCCGGCATCTCAGGCCCCTCTTCCCCATGGGAGCAGGGGTTTTCGGTCGTGGCCCGGTACCGCACCGGTGTCCGCCACTTCCTGGCTCCCGTGGATGACGAAGAAACGGGGAAAGCGTCGAGCGATTCACCGCCGCTCCACAAGGGAATCGCGGCAACCGGCACGAATCATTTTCCATCGTGATCGGAGGGATGAGCCTTGACGCAACATACGGTCATGGTGGAGGACGGCAGCATTACCATCCCCGAAGAAATCCGGCAGCTCCTGGGGTGGGAGCCCGGCGACAGCGTCCACTTCGTGCTCGAGGGTGACCAGATTGTTGTCTGCAAGCTTCATCTCGCACTGGTACGTTAGTGGACTTCGCCCGAAAGTAAGGTGGGGCACGGCGTGGAGCCGTGCCCTTCGGACTGCTTTGACCAGGTTGATTCGAGTAAGGGTCGGAAGGAATCCGGCCTGTTCCGGCAAATGTATACACACGTGGCCCGCCGGGGCCAGATCCTGTCGGGCCGAGGAGGGACAACGGTGGCGGTTAATGATAAAATCCGTGACGAGTCGACGGATAGGCTCTTCGAAGCCATGCTGCTGTTGAAGAATGTGGATGAATGCTATGCGTTCTTTGAAGACATCTGCACTGTCAGCGAACTCAAGTCCATCGCCCAGCGCCTGGAAGTAGCCAAGATGCTGGACCAGAACCGAACGTACGAGGAGATCGTCGATCTGACCGGGGCCAGTACGGCCACCATCAGCCGGGTCAAGCGAAGCCTGCTGTATGGCGCAGACGGGTACCGGCTGGTTCTGGAACGCCTGCGTAAGAACAAGCATTGAGCCACGTTGCGGCAGCCGCAGGCCAGTTCCACCATTGACGCCGGCCTCTGGCCGGTGTTATCATGTCCATGTCCTTTATTATAGCATCATGATAAAGTGACCTAAAGGGACTGAGCGACGCAGCGCCTGGTCGTGAGGTCACCTGCCCAGAGGAGGAGACGAGCGTGAAGCCTGTGTTCGGCCGGGGACAGGTGCCGGAAGGACTCCGGGACGTGTTGTTCGAAGAGGCCGCCGCCCGACGAGAACTGGAAGGGCGTCTGCTGGAGACCTATCGCCGCTGGGGCTACCGGGAGGTGGCCACGCCCACCCTCGAATTGCTGGACGCCGTGCTGCCCGGGGCGGGCGGGCTGGTGCAGGATGAGCTCTACAAGCTGATTGACCGGCGCGGCCGCATCCTGGCCTTACGGCCGGACATGACCACACCGATCGCCCGCCTGGCCGGCACGCACCTCACCGCTTACCCCCTGCCGCTGCGGCTCGGCTACTCGGCGCCGGTATTTCGCTATCAAGACCAGGGCAACGGGCGTCCGCACGAGGTCTGGCAGAGTGGCGTGGAACTGGTGGGCGCGGGCGGCGCGGAATCCGACGCCGAGGTCATCGCCCTGGCGGCTGAAGCCCTGCATAGCGCCGGCCTTCGTTCCTTCGCTCTGAGCCTCAGCCACAGCCGGATTCTTCCCGGGATCATGGAGCAGTGTCAGGTGGCTCCCGAGGCCAGGCCGCGGCTGCGGCAGGCCCTGGTGGACCGCGATCTGGTGGGCTACGGGCAGGCGGTTCGCGAACTGGGTCTGCCCGCGGGAAGGAAGGCGCTGATGCTGATGCCCACGGCTCTGCTGGAGGCGAGGCAGGCCGCCCAGCTTCTGGAGCACGAGCTGCAGCAAGCGGAGGCGCTTCAGGCTGTCGCCGAGGTGCGCCGCGTTCTGTCCCTCCTCGACCAGTACGGCCCGGGCCTTCCGGTTCAGTTTGACCTCGGTCTGACGCGGGGGTTGGACTACTACACCGGCATCATCTTTGAAGCCTACGCCCCCGGCTCCGGTTTCGCCGTGGCCGGCGGCGGGCGCTACGACCGCCTCCTGCGGGCTTTCGGCGAGGATCTGCCGGCGACCGGGTTTGCCCTGGACCTGGACCTGCTGTTGTCCATCCTGATGCGGACGCGGGAAGCCGCCAGCCGCAGCGGGCTGGACCTGGTGATCGCCGCCGAGGCCGGTCAGGAGGCGCAGGCCTTTGCTCGGGCTCAGGCCTTCCGGCGGGCCGGCCGCGCTGTGGTGGTTTGGACCGGCGACGCTGCCGGGGCAGCTGAGTTCGCGGCACGACAGGGGGCTCAGTGCGTGCTTCTCGACGCCCTGGGGGGCGAGCCGGCGCCACCGGCGAGCCGCAACAGAGCCGGCGGCCGGCCTCTCTTGACCACCACCGCCGGCATCCACTGACGTATCGGGAGGACAGCATGGACCGTTTGATTATCGCCATCCCCAAGGGGAAGTTATACGGACCCACGGCTGATTTGCTGATGAGGGCGGGGCTCGGCGGCGAATGCCTCGAAGGTGAAGACTCACGCAGGCTCCTTTTTGACGCTGATTTGGGCGGAGGTGCAGAACAAGCGGGCCTGCGGTTTATCGTGACCCGCCCCGCTGATGTGCCCACCTACGTGGCCCACGGTGCCGCCGACCTGGGCATCGTCGGCAAAGACGTGCTGCTGGAGGACCGGCAGGTCTATACCGAGCTGCTCGACCTGAGGTATGGCGGCTGCCGCTTCGTGATGGCCGCTCCGGCAGAGCTGGCGGCGGAGGCGGCCCCCGGCTCCCTGGTGCCCGGCCGCTCGGTGACCCGGGTGGCGACCAAGTTTCCCCATGTGGCGGAGCAGTTCTTCCGCCGCAAGGGCTGGCCGGTGGAGATCATCGTCCTGCACGGCGCGGTTGAGTTGGCGCCGGCAGCGGGCTTGGCCGACGCCATCGTCGATATTGTCTCCAGCGGGCAGACGCTGCGGGAGAACCGCCTGGTGCCCCTGGAGGACATCGCCGATTCCACGGCGCGCCTGATTGCCAACCCCGCCGCCCTGCGGCTGAAGCGGCCGCAGGTGGAGCCCATCCTGCGGCTCCTGCGGCAGCTCACGGAGGAGGTGGCGCCATGCTCCGCCTGATCACGGCCGAGGAGTTTCGCCAAAGCCTCTCCGGCCGCCGTGCCTTCGGCCGGCCAGACCTGGAGGAGGTCGTCCGGCGGCTCATCGAGGAAGTCCGCCGCGAGGGCGACGACGCCCTTCTTCGTCTGACGGAAAGGTACGACGGGGTGCGCCTGAGGCCGGAACAGCTGGCCATCGAGCAGGACGAGATGGAGGAGGCGCGGCGCCGGGTGGGGGCTGACTTCCTTTCCGCCCTGCGGGCCGCCAAGGCCAACC
>JAMDAP010000056.1 GCA_023484675.1 Bacillota bacterium | reverse complement strand
GCCCGGGGAGCCAGCGACCGGACATCCCCGGCCAGCTCCAGGGCGACGGGGATGGCCCGCATGGCGAAGGAAAGGCCGCCCGGCCCCATGGTCTCCTGCCCGGCCACGCCGTATTGGAGCGGGATGGTCTCGTCCAGCAGCCGCCCCTGCAGGCCCCCGGCCCGGTATTGGGGCAGGAGGAAGTCGGCCTGGTCGACGGCCCGCCGGCGGTCGGTGGTGTGGGTAATGAACAGGTCGGCCCCGGCATGCTCGACCAGGCGTCGGGACAGCGCAGCGATGACCTCCAGGTGTTCTTCGTCGATGTCCATGAGGACGATCTCCGAGCCCGCCAGTTCGCGGGCGTGGTCGATCAGCCCGAGGATGATGTCCGGGGTGTAGGCACTGGCGCCGCCGATGATGGTGATCTTTTTAGCCGGCATGGCGGCCTCCTTCCCGGCCCTGCCCGCCGCGGCAGCCAGGGCCGCGGCTGGCATGAAATCAGGGCCGCAGGTAAATGGGATTGCTCAGAATCCAGAGGCGATTCCAGCCGAAACGTCTCCGGTAGACTTCGACCCGGTACACGCCAGGCTCCTGCACCGTCTGGCGGAGGCTGGTCACGCCCGACTGGACCGCCAGGGTGCGGCCGTCCCGCACCAGGCGGATAGTGGCCGGCAGAGGGCAGGTTACCCCGAGGTCAAAGCCGCGGTCCGACTGGCGCCCCTCTTCCCCCAACTGCAGCAGGCCGTCGGGGCTTTCGGCGGTGAACCGGAAACCGTGGGCATCACCCGAGCTGGGGCTGGACAGGAAAGCCCGCCCCTCGGCCAGGGCCTCCAGCAGGGCCGCTCCGTCCTGCTGCCAGTCACCGGTAGGCGCTTGGCGCAGCAGGACGTGGGTCCAAATGGTCCGCAACATCAGGGTGTAGTTGGTCACGACCAGAGGGGCCCGCAGCAGGGGGCGATTGATGCCGTGGGCGTCGGTGCCGCCGATGCCCGGCACGCGTCGAGACTGGCCGATCCGGTCCCAGAGCTCAAGGGTCTCCGGCTGCGGCCGGCGCACCAGCACGTAGGGTGCCAGGATCGCCCCCAGCAGGCGCATCGGGACCAGGGCCTCGCCGAGCAGGTGAGAAAAGAAGTTCCAGACCTCGATGCCGGTGTAGCCCGTTACCGCCTGGTCGTTCCAGGGATAGCTCGCCACCTTGAGGCCGCGGTTGCCCTTGTCGTAGGGATGGGCGACAAAACCCAGCCCACCGGCGGCCGTCACCCGGTCGATGACCTCCTGCAGGGGCAAGGTGCTGGGGGGCGATTCCACGGCACCCAGGGACAGGTAGTGGTTCTGGGGCGGGCTCACCTCCGAGCCCACCAAAAAGAGCAGCCCGCCGTGGTACCCCTGCCCGGGGGAGCCCGGACCCGACTCGCGTCCCGCCAAGGTGTCGTGGTCGGTGAGGATCAGGTACTGCAGGCCGGCTCTCTGCGCCGCCTGCAGGATCTCGGCGACAGTGGCGAACCCGTCGGAAAAGGTGGAATGGCAGTGGATCACTCCTGCCAACTCAGGCAACTCCGGAACCACAAACTCGCCTCCAACAGCGCTATGCAGGCTCTGCCGGCCCGCGCTGCAGCAGCAGCACAGCGCCGATGACCAGCAGACCGCCGGCCCCCTGCCACCAGCGCAGCGTCTCGTGCAGCACGGTCCAGGCCAAGAGGACGGACACCACCGGCTCCAGGGTGGCCAGCATGCTGGCGGTGCTGGCGTCGATGCGGGCCAGACCGCCGTTGTAGAGGTAGTAGGCCAAGACGGTCGGCCCCAGGGCCAGACCGCTGAGCAGCAGCCAGGCCTGTGGGTGCGCCACCCAGGCGGGCAGCGGCCCAGTCCAGGCGCCACCGACCCAACCGGCCAGGGCCACCCCCACCAGGCCGAAGGAGAAGGTGTAAGCCAAGGTCGTGGAACGGTCGTAGCGCGGCGCCGACGCCTTGCCAAACAGGCTATAGAGGCCGTACGTGAGACCGGCGCCGAGCCCGGCCAGAAGGCCGTCGCCAGGCAGAGGCCCTCCCTGCGGCCGGCCGGCAACCAGAGCTGCTCCCACCAAGGTCAGGGCCAAGGCCAGGGCCTTGGTTTGGGTCAGGCGTTCGCCGAACAGGGGCACCGAAAGCAAGGTGACGTAGGCCGGTGCGGTGTACAGCAGGATCACCGCCACAGCTATCGGTAGCTTGCTCACGGCGTAGAACCAGCAGCCATAGAACAGGGCCACGGACACCAGCCCGTAGGCGGCGAAGAAGCCGGCGTCCCGCCAACCGATGCGAAGCCGTCGCCAGTCGCCCAGCAGCGCCGCCAGAGAAAAGACAAACCAGGTGAGGCCGATGCGTCCGGCCACCACCTGGATGGGGGTAAGGCCTTGCTGGTAGAGCCAGCGGCTGAACAGCCCGATGGTGCCCCACAGGAAGGCGGCCCCCAGTACCATGAGGCTGCCACTTGACGCGCCACGGCCGCGGGTGATGAGGCTGCCTCGGCGCTCGGCGGGAGAGCCCCGGCTGCGGCCAACCGGGGTCAGGCGCGTGCCAAAAAAGGTCAAGGGCACCGTAAGAATCAACCTTTCCCGGCTACCATTCCACAGCATTTGGGTGACGTACTCCGCTGACTGAAGTCAGTAGCATCTTAGGCGACAAAGGCCACCTTTCACTCGGTTTCGTGGACCGTATGCTATTTGAAGAAGTTCGATAGGGTGAGGGGGAACTCCTGCGAGGGGCTCCGTCGGGACTGGAGCGCTCGGGAGCAGCGACGCCGAACGGTTGGGGCCGCGCAGGAATCTGCCGGTCGCGGAACGAAGCATGCCCCAAACGCGAAACGGGGTGAGACCTTTGTTCGAGTTCTTCTGGCACGGCTCGTGCAGCGTCGCCCTCCGGTGGCCCGGCGCCGAGTTCTTGCTGGACCCCAACTTCTCCTCCAAGGAAGACTACGGCGACTGGTACTGGCCAAACGATTTTCGGCCGGACTACGATACCTACTTCCGCGAACACCGCCCGACCCACGTCTTCATTACCCATGGCCACTATGACCACTTTGACCTTGAGACCTGCAAGCGGTTGGAGGCGAAGTGCCGCCCCATCTTCATGGGCAGCCCCGAGGTGGTGGCCGCGGTGCGGCGCTACATCGACGTTCCCGACGAACGACTGCAGGCCCTGCGCAATGGCGACACGGTTTCCCTGCCCGGCGGCGTCACCCTCACAGCCATGCAGGGGGTGCACTGGATTACCGGCGAGGAAGGCGACATCGCCTCACGCAAGCTCGACCGCCCGGACCGCTACGGCGTCATGCCGGCCGGCGGCCCGATGCTGTCGGTCATGCTGAACGTGGCCGGGCACAGCATCTACATCAGCGGCGACAACGAGCTGAAGGGCATCCCCAACCAGCCGGTGGACGTGGCTGTGTTGAGCGTGGGCAGCGTCATGCCCCACCCGGCGACCAAGGTCTACGACCGGCCCATCGTCACTGTGGATGAAGCCTCCCTGGCCCTGCGCTACCGCCTCAAGCCCA
>JAMDAP010000122.1 GCA_023484675.1 Bacillota bacterium | reverse complement strand
GCAGCCAGCCAGAGAGTGACGGCGGCGGCTTCCCTTTCCCGGGGGATTATCAACGCCATACACTCCATCTGGGTGCTGCCCACAAAATAGATGAGGTTCTCCCGCCCCACCATGAACAGCATGTCGAGGCCGGCTTCCTGGATAGCCACCTGGGCGCGCCTGACCCGGTTTGCAAGCTCCTCTTTAAGCACCGGCAGCACTCCCTTCCGCTGCATAATTTCGCCCCTCCATACCCCTCGTTTCAATGAGACCGGCGGAGGGGGTCGAAGTAGCGCAGCATCCATTCCCGCCGGCTGACCGGCAAATCGCGCCCCAAGCGCAGAGCCGCCTTGGGGTAACGCTGCCCCAGGGCCGCCAGCACCTGATCCAGCCGAGCCCCTCTCCCTTCCGTCGCCGCCGCGGTTGATGCGCCCTCAGCCAAAAAGCTGAGTTGCTCCAGCGACACCGGCCTTAACTCCGTGAACTCGGCCACCACCGCCTCCACCAGGCAAGTCGCGGAGAAGGTCCTGGCCAGTTCCCCAACCGCCTCTCCGAGGAGATGGCGCAGGGCGGGTTCCAAGGTGGAGGGTCCGCCCTGCGGCCGGGAAAAACTCCGCCGGCGAAAGGAATTTGCTCGCTGCCCCGCCACGACAGCCTCCAGGCGCAGCCGCACCTCCAACGTGCCCAGACCGGCCGCCTCCAGGCGGTGTCCCGCCGAACGGGCCAAAACCCCTACTACCCCTTCCAACGCCGATCCAGGCTCCACTCCGGCCTCGAAGGCTAGGCGCTCCACGACCTCCACCGGCGGGTAAAGAGCCGCCACCGGTTGGGGATCAATCCCCCGGGCGGAGCGGGCCGCCAGTGAACCAAGCGGGCCGAAGCGGCGGAATAGCTGGGTTTCCGGCACCCGGGCCAGGTCCCCGATTCGCGCAAAGCCCAGGTGGGCCAGGGAAGCGATCAGTTCCGGCGGCAGGGTCCACAACTGCCCCAGGTCCAGGGGGGCTAAATAGGCAGCCTCCTGACCCGGCACAACCGACGCCAGGGCGGCCCGGTCCCCGAGCAGCCGGGGCTGGAGGGCGGGGAGGGAGTTCCTCTTCCGTTGCCAATGGGCCAGCAAGGCATCCCCCGCCTGCCGGCCCGCGATCCTGGCCACCAGGCGGGAGTTGCCCAATCCAGCCGCAACCAACAGCCCGGGCCGCTCCGCCAGCTTCACCGCCAGTTGCCGCGCCACCTTGGCCGGGGTGGGGACCCCCGTAAGGTCGGCCAGGACCTCCCGGTTCCCCAGGGGCTCCACCCGGGGGCTCGCGGCGGCGACAACCTCGCGGAAAGCCCGCACCCTATCCCGGTAGTTCGCCTCTTCCATTTCAACGCGCTTGATTCCGGGGCAGTGATGCTCCGCCTGGCGCAACCGCTGGCCGGGGACAACGCCTTCCCGGGCAGCAGCAAGGGACATGTCGACCACCTTCCCCGCCTCGTGCACCAACAGCGGGGCCGGGGCAGGCCCGCCGCGCGCCTCGGCGGCGGCGTAGAGGCCGTAAACCAGCAGGTGTAGAACCGGGCGCGGCACTTTCCTCACCTCAAACAGGTGTTCGGGTAACCCCGATTATAGAACACCAGTTCGGGGGTGTCAAGCGCCTCAAGCCCCGGGGCTAGGCGAAGCGGGCCGCCACCGTTCCCAGCCGGTCGAAGGTCACCCGGATCACGTCCCCGGCAACCACCGGCGGCGCGGCGGTCACGGCCCCCGAAAGCACCACCTCCCCGGCCTTGAGCGTCTCGCCGTATTCCGCCAGCTTGTTGGCCAACCACGCCACGGCGGTGACGGGATTGCCCAAAACGGCGGCGCCGGCACCGGTGTTAACCACCTCGCCGTTTTTCTCCAGCACCATTCCGACGTACCGCAAATCCAGGGCCGCCACCGGCGTGAGCAGGCCGCCCAGGACCAGGCAGGCACTGGACGCGTTATCGGCCACCGTATCCTGGATTTTGATCTTCCAGTCCCGGATGCGACTATCCACCACCTCGATCGCCGGCATGACGGCTTCCGTAGCCCGCAGCACCGCGGCGGCGGTAACCCCCGGGCCGGCCAGGTCGCGCCCCAGGAGAAAGGCTACCTCCCCCTCGGCCTTGGGAGCAATCAGTCGAGCCGTGGCGACAGGCTGCCCCTCGGGAATGACCATGTCGTCCAGCAGGTACCCGTAATCGGGCTCCCGTACCCCCAAAAGTTCCTGCATCGCCAGGCTGGTAAGGCCGATCTTCTTGCCCACCGTCCGGCGTCCCCCCGCCCGCCGCCGGCCGATCAGCGCCAGTTGGATCTGGTAGGCCTCGGCCAGGGTCAGGCCCGGGAAGCGGGCCGTAAGCTGTTCCACCGGCCGCGCGGATTCCGCCGCAGCCAGGAGTTCTTCCGCCAGAGCCGGCACGCTGGGCCGGACATTCCCTTCGCTCAAATCCGTCACCTCCTAAGTTCCCATCGGGTGGCCAGGGGCCGGACGCCGCATTCTCTCGCGCAAAACAGCCGCAATTAGCCCGGCCAGCCCTTCCCGGTCAGGCAAGGGCATTTCCTCTCCGCCGCCGTCGCCCACCATTCCCCGGGCGAGGGCGGACATGGCCAGGCGCACCTCATCGTTGGGGCCAGGCAGAGCCACCAGGGTGCAAAGGCCCACCTGTCCCACCGCGATGCGCACCCCGGCTTTGACGTGGCGCCCTTGGCCCTGGTGGTACTTGACGATCCAGGGAGTTTGCGCCCGGGGATCCAGGCGCAGGATTCCTTCGATGGTGCGGTCCTTGTCCTCGGCCCCTACCCCACCGGTGGTGATGACCAGCCCGTAACCCTGGTCGGCAGCCGCGGCGAGGGTGCCGGCCACCGCCACCTCGTCGTCGGGCAGGACGGGGCCCGCCTTGGCTTGGTACCCCAGCCGGGTTAACTCCCCTATCAGGAAGGGGGTGTTGGTATCCTGGATCATCCCGCGCTGAATTTCAAACCCGGAAGGAAAGACCATCGCCCGGCGCGCCACCCGCCGGCGAATTTCCGCGGTGGTGGACGCCAATCGCCGTAGCACCGGTTCCTTCAGTTCAACCTCCAGGGCGATCATGCCCAGGACTCCGTCGGAATGGACGTCCGCCGCCGGACCCAGGGTAACCCCCGGCACCCGTGACAACTCCGCCAGCAGTTCCCCTTTCTTGCCGATAATCTGCTCCGCCTGGATCGCGGGGCGCAGGATGTCGAGGACGATGTGCTCATCCCGGACGTCCACCACCAGGACCTCCCGGGGCGGTATCCGCAGGACGTCAGCCACCGCCCGCGCCACCGCCGTCAGGTTGGCCTCGCTCAGTTTCAACCCCTCAATCCAGAGTTCGGTCTTTTGCAAAAGGTTGAGTTCCAACCGTCCTACCTCCCCCGGACCGCCTCCACGTCGAGCCGCACCTCCAACAGGGGAGCATCAACAATCGCCGCTCCCACATCCACGATATCCAGGCCCTGGTCCACCAGCGCCGGAATGTCCGCCAGGGTAACCCCGCCGGCAAAGGCCACCTTGACCGATGCCCGCCGGCCGG
>JAMDAP010000196.1 GCA_023484675.1 Bacillota bacterium | reverse complement strand
CTCCGAAAACCTGCACCGCCTCGCCGGCCGCCCACATGGCCGTGTCAGCGGCAAACGCCTTGGCATAGGCGGCTTGCAGGGTGTTCCGCCGGCCGGTGTCCAGCAGCCAGGCAGCCTCGTAGGTGAGCAGGCGGGCGGCCTCCAGCCGCATGCCCATCTCGGCGATCTTGTGGCCAATCGCCTGATGCTCGATGATCGGTCTGCCCATGCTGCGCCGGTCCCTGCTGTAGGTCAGGGATTCGTCCAAACACCGCTGGGTGAGGCCCAGCGCGATCGCCGCCACCATCGGGCGAGAGCGGTCAAAGACCTTCATGGCGATGGCAAAGCCCTCGCCCTCCTCGCCGAGCCGCGCTGTCACCGGAACGCGCACCTCGGTGAGGAACACCTGGGCGGCGGGGGCAGCCTTCTGGCCGAGCTTGCCGAGCTTGGGACCCACCTCCACACCGGTGGCGTCCCGTTCCACGAGAAAGGCGCTGAGACCTCGGTGCCCGCCGTCGGGGTCCGTCTTGGCAAAGACGAGAAAGAAACTCGCCTCCGTGGCGTTGGAGATCCAGATCTTGCTGCCGTCCAGCTGGTAGCCGTCTCCGTTCCGTTGGGCCCTGCACTGGAGGCCGGCCACGTCGGAGCCGGCCGCCGGCTCCGTGACGGCGTACCCGGCCAGTTCGCCCCGGGCGATACGGCCGAGGTATGCCACCCTCTGCTCCTCGGTCCCCGCCAACAACAAGGCTTCCGCCGCCAGAGCGTTGAGGCTGATCGCCGCCGTGATGCCGGCGCAGCCCCAGGCCATCTGCTCCGTGGCCAGGGCCAGCTCCAGGGACCCGAGGCCTCCGCCTCCGAATCCCTCGGGGAGCGTCAGGTTCAGGAGACCGAGATCCCTGGCCTGATCAAAGATCTGGCGCGGAAACCGCTCCTCGCGATCGTGGGCGGCAGCCGCCGGGGCTATGGAGCGGCGCGTGAAGTCCCGCGCCAGGTCACGGAGAAGACGCTGTTCTACGGTCAGCGCAAAGTCCATGGCACCCTCCTACCGGTTGTTCGATTACCTGCAAACATACCATAGGTTTTGACTTGTGCAAACTATACGGCGGCATTTTGTTGATTATCACCGGCGAGTGTCGGAAAAGAAAAAGGCAAGGTCAACGCCAGCCCGGCGGGCCTGCCGTCTGTTGTTAGCTCTTCCGGGGAGGCCTAGGCCGCAGGCCCCTCGGCTGGCCCACCTTCCGCAGCGGGTGCAGCACCCGCACCGTGACCCAGTCCGTGAGGCCGGGGAAAAAGCGGTTGAAGGCGATGAGGGCCCGGTACCAGCCGGGCACCACCACCTCGCGCCGCGGATGCTCAATGAGGCGGGCGATCACCCGTGCCGCCACGTCGGCTGAGGGCATGGGCATGGGGTTGTCGCGAGTCATCTCCGTCCGGATGAAGCCTGGCGTGACCAGCGAGACCCGAATGCCGTGGGGCGCGAGTTCGCGGCGGAGCGCCTCGCTGTGGCCGCGCAGGCCGAACTTGGTGGCGGAGTAGATGCCCGCGGTGCCGATGTGACCCGCCACCGAGGCGACGTTGATGATGTGCCCCCGTTTCGCCGGCAGCATCCACTGCAGCGCGGCCTGCTCCGCCAGAATGGGGCCGGTCAAGTTGGTGGCCACGACTCGCTCAATTTCCTCGGGACTGCTCTCCCACCAGGGGAGGGTGTGGCCTACCCCGGCGTTGTTGATCCAGACGTCGATACCGCCAAAGTGTTCGCCAGCCCGGCGGGCGAGGGCTTCGACATCGGAAGGGCGAGCCATGTCCGCCGGTACGGCCAGTACCTCGGTCTGCGCCGACAGTTCGGCTGCCAGGGCCTCCAGCCGCTCCACTCGCCGCGCCGCCAACACCAGTTTGTGGCCGCGGCCGGCCAGAAGACGCGCCGTCGCCTCGCCGATGCCGCTGGAAGCGCCTGTGATCACCACAATCGCCATGTTCTACCACCCCTTATCTCTATGCTTCGGCCTCGGCTTCAGCTTCGGCAGGCCCGGCCTCGTCTTCATCTTTGGCAGGACCGGCCTCGCGGCGGCGCCCCCGCATCCAGACGGCGGCCAGGACGACGCTCAGGGTCCCCACCGTCAGGTAGATTCGGGAGATCGGCCGCAGATAGGAAGCCGCGGGAAAGGCTACCGCCATCATCAGGCTGAAACCGGCGCTCTGCAGCGAGAGGATGGTGGCTCGCTGGGCCGAGGGAATGGCCTCGTTGAGCTGATGGGAGACCACCGGCTCCAGCGTGCCGTCCAGGGCGGAGGCCAGGGCGAAGAGAGACACCGCCGTCCAGGAACCGCCAAGCCCCATGCCCAGGTAGGCCAGGGACAGCCCGAGCGGCGCCAGGCGCAGAAGCCGCACGGCGCCGCTGCCGCTCAGCCGCTCCGCCCAGGCACTGCCGCCGGCGGAGAGCAGGCGGCTGACGGTGAAGACGAGGCCGGTGGCGGCCATGGTCAGCCCCGTGGCCGGGAAGAAGGCCTGGCCAAACTGGCTGGCCAGAGAGGTGACCGTGTAGTACCCCCAGCTGAAGAGGATGAGAGCCAGGGCAGCCGGGCTCTCCAGCACGGCCCTCACCGCCGCCCTGGTCTGGTTCCAGAGGGCGGCGGCCTGGTTCCAGCCGGTCGCGGTCCGGGTCCGCGGCCCGGAGCCTCGGGCTTCCGCGCTTCCGGCAGCGGCGGAAGGCTGCGGCCGGCGTTCCGCCATGCCCCAGACCACCGGCAGCGTTGCCAGGCTGAGGAGACCGCTGGCCATAAAGGGCGCCCAGTCGTGCCACTGGTAAAGGAAACCGGCCAGGGCCGGAGCCACGGCGAGGGCCCCCATTTGTAGGGCTGTCGCCCTGGCCAGGGCCTTGCGGGCCAGGTCGGGCCCCCCGGCCTCCTCCGCCGTTTCGTAGAGCAAAGCAGTATCCGCCCCAGAGCGAAAGGTGCCGGCCAGGCCGGCCAAGGCCAGCACCAAGCAGGCCGTCCAGGTGTCGTGGATCAGCAGGTAGCCGAGGGAACTGAGGGCGCCCACGGCCAGCCCCACCAGCATGCTGGTGCGCCGGCCGAAGAGGTCGGCGATGGCCCCCGTGGGCACCTCCCCCAGCCAGATGGCCAGATGGAAGGCGGCTTCAGCCCAGCCGGGGTTGCCGCCTTTGGCCAGCACGTAGGCCAGCCAGGTGGTCCACGTGAACTGAAGGCTCCCCATGAAGGCGTAGGTGTAGTATCGGGTCAGCGTGTGCCGCATCTGCATGATCGGTCAAAACCCTCCCGTGACGTAAAAAGGCGTCGCCGGTTCGTGCGGCGACGCCTCACGCGCAACGCGAGAGAGCGGCAGCCCGCACCCACCTGCAAAAGGGCATAATACCCCCTGGGTCGGTGCTAGCAGCTGCCTTTAAACGACAACACGAAGGTGCGGACGACTCCGTTCCTGCCGGTGATCTTCCTCAGCATGGGAACCGCCCTCCTTCGCGTTAAGTCCCCTTCATCGTACCACAGGGTTTCCTTAAAACACCAGCACCTTGTCGGCCGCCAGAATCCAATCACCCAGCAGGTCCTGGGTCCCCATCTGGACAC
>JAMDAP010000023.1 GCA_023484675.1 Bacillota bacterium | reverse complement strand
TCCAAGCGTTTTTCAGATGCCAGCGACGCTCACGTGGTTTACGAAACGGTATAGCTCTCCAGCGATGCTACCCATAACCATTATATACGAACCTGCTTCCCGAGATCAAGCCCTGCCAAGAAAAAAATGCCGGGGGAAGCAGGTGGTCCCTGGTTATCATGGCACGCCATCGCCGGACAGTGACGTAGATATCCTGGTAGTAATGGAGACTGCATTAAGGCCGGTGGAACAGGCAGTCCTACTCCGTCAGGAGATAGATTTTCCTTTCCCGGTCGACCTCCTGGTAAGAACCCCGAAGCACCCACCGAGGAGGCCCCCCGCTGGCATCCGGGTCATGGGCCGATTGCAGGGAACTTGAGGCAATCTCCTTGGGATCTTTGGCTTTCCAGGCGTTTTGCGGGTAGTCGAAAGAGGCTTGCTCTTATAAAAAACGCTCCAAAAGGCTGATGGCGTTTGAGGCCTGGGGGTCCGGAAAAGAGGCGGTGCTCTCCAAAAGTCGCGCTCCCAGGTTGAGCACCTCTTGCAGTCGGCTTTGAGCCTGGGTCCCTTTTGAGCGGTATAGGACTTCGGTGCGGTACTCCGGTTCCAGCACGCGTTTGAGCTCCTCGGGAAGAATCTCCGGAGGGCAGGCTTTTACGGCGTGTTCCAACACGTCGTAGGCCAGCGACAACCGGCCAGCTCGCTTGATGTTGGACCGGACTTGCGTGGAGTCCATCCGCTGCTCCTTGGTGTTGATCTGGGCCACCTCCAGGAAGTGCGCGGTGAGCTTTTCGAACTGGGCAAAGATCAGGTCGTCTTTTCCGGGGTTTTCCACGGCGTATCGATACACCCGCTCGCGAAACTCGTAAAAGGTACGAATGGCCAAATAGAGTTGGCCCAGGTTGCGCAAGCCCACCGCATACATGATCTGATAGTTATAGTAGAACTGCTCGATAAGCTCTTCATCGGTATAGTCTTTCAGATGTTTGATGAACTCCAGGGAGAGCAGGATATTGACGGGAAAGTTGGGGCGACCGTTATCCAGGGAGTACAAGGGGGCAAAAAGTGTTTCATCGATCTGGCAGAACACATGCTCATAGAAGATGGGAGCCCAGGTTTTCTTCAACCGCTTTTGTATTTTGGGGTGCAGCGAAGAGTAACTGTTAAACATCTCTTCTTGAAGATGGGCATTATTCTCCTTGAACATGCAAAAACCCCCAATAAATCAAAATGCATTGCAATACCGCCATATTGCTCTTGGTAACTCTATTATAATTCGCTACCCGGATCTACTTTCCTCCTTACCTGGGCAATTTTTCCAGGGGTTCGGGGGGTTTTTGCAGTGGAATCAAGGTTTGGATTTCAACCGCTTTCTCATCTTGCCGTGGGTGCGGGTGAAAAACCTGGCCTCCCACTTGCTAGCTTGCGCCCTGAAACGGCTGGTGCGGGACTGGCCCGCCCTGTACGGCACCGAACCCTGGTTGGTGGAGACCTTTGTGGATCGGGACAAATACCGTGGCACCTGTTATCTGGCCGCCAACTGGTGTTACCTGGGCGAAACGCGGGGCTTTGCCAAAGTGGGCAAGGCGTTCGTCTACCATGGTCACCGCAAAGGGGTCTTTGTCTACCTGATTAACCCGGCCTGGCCGAAACTCATCATCCAAGACCCTTGCCGTCACCCGAACCCCAAAACGGTGACCAAGAGGGTGCCAAATATGATGCTGCATCAGCCGGACTGGAACCCGGAACTATTGGCGGAGATTGGCCTGGACGCTCATCGGGCCGGGCAACTCGGAACCCTGTTGGACGAATACCTGGCCTTTTTTGAGGACTGCTACCATCGGGACGAACAGCAAAAGCACGGGGAAACGTTTGTCAAGGGCCTCTTGAGCGATCTGGACCGCAAATCCATCGAGCCCATTGCCTTGCGCTATGAGGGGGAGAAGGCCGTCCGACCGATGCAGTTTTTCTTCCAGCGTTCCCCCTGGGACGAGCCGAAGATGCTAAGACTTTACCAACAACGTCTGTCTTCCCTGGTCAATGACCCGGACGGGATGATCACCGTGGACGGGTCCGACTTCCCCAAAAAGGGCGCCCATTCGGTGGGGGTTAATCGCCAGTATTGCGGGGTCCTGGGCAAGACGGACAACTGCCAGGCCGGTGTCTTCATCGGCTACTCCGGGTCTAAGGGCTATGGCCTGGTGGACCGGCGGCTCTACCTGCCTAAAGTGTGGTTTGACGAAGGACACCAGGCCCGGCGCGAGCGTTGTGGTGTTCCAGGGGAGGTCACCTTTGCCACCAAGCAGCAATTGGCGGCGGAAATGGTCACGCGGGCGCTGGCCTCGGGAGATTTCCAGGCCCGCTGGGTCGGTTGCGACGCCGGTTTTGGCTCCGACCGAGAGTTCCGGGCGGCCGTGCCGCCCCAGTGCCACTTCTTCGCCGACCTCCACGCCAACCAACTCCTCTGGCGCACTCCACCGCAATGGGTGATGCCGGAGTATCGGGGCCGGGGCAAACGACCGCAAAAACCGCTTCCCTCACCCGCTCCCGTCGCCGTGGCGACGGTGGCGGAGGACGAGGCGCTGCCCTGGCAGACCATCGTCCTGGCGGAAGGAGCCAAGGGGCCAATCATCGCCAAGGTGAAATGCTGCCGGATCGTGGAATGCCGAGACGGACAACCAGGGGATGAACTCTGGCTCTACGTCCGCCAATACGAGAACGGCCGCATCAAGTATGCCTTGAGCAATGCCCCGGCGGATATCCCCAGGGAAGAACTCCACCGCGCGGCTACCTTGCGTTGGCCCATCGAGCAGTGCTTCGAAGAGTGTAAAAGTTACTTGGGGATGGGCCATTGCGAGGCGCGTTCGTGGAATGCCTGGCACCGTCACATGCTTTTCGTGTTCATTGCCCATCTTTTTCTCACGGAAGTCCGGATGCGGTTTAAAAAAAAACTCCTGTCCTGACCATGCCGCAGGCCTACCGCCTGATCGGGGCGGTCTTAACCCAAGACCCCGCGCGGATTCGCCAGGCGCTGGCGGAAGTGAACTACTACTTGCGACGTAACGCCGTTGCCTACAAATCGCATCGGAAAAAGGCGCTGGCGCTCTTGGAGACCGGATAGTCATTATTTCGACCAACGAACTTACGCTGTAGTATTAAGCCACCTGTGCTTTTGGCAAGAGATCGATTAGTACTGGGATCTCCTTGTAACCCTTGATGCGCCGGAATCTTTTCTCAACCTCCAGCAAAGCCGCCGCCATCCACCTGAGGGCCTGCTCTCCATTGCGCCACCTCTTCACGTTTCTCATATGGGCGGCTGCACCGTCGAAGGCAGATTCCATGGGGTTAGTGGACCTTAGGGTCTTCTTGAGAGTGCCGGGCAAGGCCAATTTGGCAACCGTGGGGGTTTCTTCCAATCCCTCTCTCAGGCTTCCCGCCGCATCGGGGTGCTCGTATTTGAGAGAGTCCGCCAGTATTTCCAGTTTTCTCTTGGCCTGATCGGCGTCGGTCTCCGCCCAGGCTTACCGCATCTTGTGCTTGACCTCGGCTTTCCGGCTATCGGGCAGGTAGTCCAACACATTTCGCAGTTT
>JAMDAP010000158.1 GCA_023484675.1 Bacillota bacterium | reverse complement strand
GAAATGAGGGGAAAGATGGTCCCCCAGAACACGGCAAACGCCGAGCCCACCAAGAGAACGTTGTTCAGCAGGAAACTGGACTCCTTGGACAGGATGGACTCGAACTGGTTCTCCTCCTTGAGCAGGGGCAGGCGGTCAAAGGCCAGGTACAGCGAAGCCGCCAGGGTTGTCCCCATGAAAATCAAAAACCACATGCCCAGGGTTGTGTCTGAGAACGCGTGTACCGAGGCCAGCACTCCGGAGCGCGAGAGGAAGGTGCCAAAGACCGTCAGCAGGAAGGTGACGATGATCAGCATGACGTTCCACACCTTTAGCATCCCGCGCCGCTCCTGGATCATCACCGAATGCAGGAAAGCGGTGCCGGTCAGCCAGGGCAGCAGGGAGGCGTTCTCCACCGGGTCCCAGGCCCAGTAGCCGCCCCAGCCGAGCACCACGTAGGCCCACTGCGCGCCGAAGATGATCCCTACCGACAAGAACAGCCAGGCCCACAGGGTCCAGCGGCGGGTGACCTTGATCCAGATGTCACTGACCTTGCGGGTGAACAAGGCGGCCATGGCATAGGCAAAGGGGATGGCAAAGCCCACGTAGCCGGCGTACAGCGTCGGGGGGTGGATCACCATGCCCGGATCCTGCAACAGCGGATTCAGGCCCATTCCTTGCGCCGGAACGGGGTTCAGGGTGGCGAAGGGGAGGGTTACGAAATTGAGGATGAACATGAAGAACAGATTGATACCCAGCACTACGGCGTTTACGTAAGGTATCAGGTCCTCAGCCTCGCGGTGCGGAAAATAGGCCGCCACCGCCGCATAGACCACCAACAGCCACTCCCACAGCAGGAGCGATCCCTCGTTGCCCGCCCACAAGGCGGAGAAGCGATAAAAGGTGGAAAGGTCGGAGGAGGAGTGATTGAAGACGTAGTTGTTGGAGAAGTCGTTGCTCAAGAACTGGTAGGCGAGGATGGCGATTCCCACCGTGCTCACCAGCGCCAGGGCCCCGATCCCACCCTTGCCGCTGTCCAGGAAGCGCCGGTCGCCCCGGCGGATGCCGATCAAGACCGCAAACAGGGCATAGATGTTGAGCAGCAGCCCGAGCGCCATCAAGATTGTGCCAAGCTCGTTCATGCCTTCTACGATCCCTTCTTGTCCGATTCGTATTTGGAGGGACACTGCAAAAGCAGCTTGGACGCATCGAGGACACCGGTGGAACTCAGCCGGCCTTCCGCGATCACGGCGGTGGCCTGATCCATGTTGTCGGGCTTCACGCCGTGATACTGAACCGCAATCGTCCCTCCCTGGTCTCCCTTAAGCTTGAACGTGAGAAGCGGCACGGTGATGTCCAGGTGAACCGAACCGGGAACCACCGCCCCCTGCACCCGCAGGGCCTTTCCCTGCAACTGGGACTGCTTGGCCAGGACCTCGTCCACCTTGTAGTAGTACATCGTGTTGCCCGAAAAGGCGGTGACCATCAAGAAGGCGATGGCCGCCACGATCACCGCCACTCCGATCAGCAACCTGGAATTCTTGCTCTTCACCCGCGACACCCCCTTGGCGCTCTCAGCGCTCCTTGCCCTTGAGGTCACGCATGATTTCCCGGTAGGTATCCTCGCTGATCTTACCCTCCAACAGCAGTTTGCGGGCTTTGCGCCGCTCTTCCTCAAGGTCCGCTCCCCGCGCTGCTCCCTTACCGGTTCGCCCTTGACGCTCACGGCCCGGCGGGCCGGCGGGGCGCTTGGGGGACGGCCGCGAGCCGGTACCGCCATAGAAGAGGAAAAATCCCAGTCCCAGCACCATGGCGCCGGCAACCAGCAGCACGGCCTGGTTGCCTTTTAGCGCAAGCCCTGACGCCGCAGGCTTGGGAGCTTGACCCTGGGGGCTGACCGACTTGTTGTTGTCCGGCTTATTGTAGCCAAATTGGAGCTTGATCGGCTCCCCGACCTTGACCGCCGGCAACTCGTAGGCGTGGCTGTAGGTGCCGTCGCCGCCCTCAGCACCGCCAGTCTCCCTCAGACTGCTGGAATAACCCGACGAGCGGGCCGGCTGCACCACCGCCAGGGTCACCTTGTCAGCCGCGTAGTTCGGGACGTAGGTGAAGTCGACTTTCTTGTCCGGCCCACCCTGCACCGCAGGGTAGTAGAACTCCATGTGCAGCGGGAATAGATCCCCTGGCAGGATGGGCTTGGTGGGAATCCAACTGATCTCCTGGTGATCTCCCTGGTCCTCGATCTTGGTCCGGCCGCGGGCAAGCTGGTTGTCGTGCACCGGGTTGGCAGTGGTGAGGGGATCGCTGGAGAGTTCGCAGGCTGAATTCATCTGAGCGCCCTTGGGAATCCAGAACCGCACCTCGCCGGTGTAGGGGTCCTTGCCGGTATTCTTCAGCGAGCCTTGGACAATTACCAAAGCTTGAGGGTAGTCGGTATCGTATTCGGGGAGCACCTGAATGTCCAGCCGGGGGAAGATAAGGACCGGCCCCGTGCCCGAACCGGCCGCCAGCCCGAAGGCCGGCCGGAGCATCAGGGCGGCGGCCAAGAGCATTGCCGCCAGCGTGATCTGGCGCCATCCTCCCCTTGGTCGTCTCAGCATTGCGTGACTCCTCCAGCTTGTGTTCTGCTTCACAAACGTCAACTCCATTATGACGTTAGTCCCGGTTGGTGGTCAAGTGATTGATTCTAATTAATTTTTTAGGCCCTTTCTAGGCCTTCCGAACTAATCCTATGGTGCTAAAGCCCGCCTGCCATGGCACGGGCGAGCAACTCGCGCTCCCGCGGGCTCTTGATTCCCACCCAGTAGACGCGATTTCCCCGCGCATAGTAGTAATGGACCATTCCCATTCCCTCGGTGCGGTAGGCAAGCGCCCCTCCCACCTGCAGTGCTTCCGGAGGGCTGAAGACCTTGTTGGAAGGCCCGATGCGATCGGTCATCTCTTTGACCAGCGCCTGGGCCTTGACCTGATCAGCCGTTGTTACCAGCCAGACCACCACCTGCTCGGCTCCCTGGCCGTACTGGGCCTTGTAGCCATCCGAGAAGGCCAGCGACCGCCCGTGCATGCCGGTGATCTCCCGACGGGCAGCCTCCCCCGTGAGCAGGCTCGTCCGCGGCAGGCCCGCGAATTGCTCCGGAACGGCCAATCCCCCCTCCCGGCCACCCGTGCCGCCCATCCCCAGCCTGGTCAGGACCGCAAACAAGCTGAAACTGACCAGCGCCAACGCCAGGAAGAAGGCCGGATGCGCGGCCAGCGCTCTCTTTCGTGCCATCTCGGCGCCCTCCCGTGTCCGCCTCACTTCACGTATTTCATCAGCACCTCGACCAGTTCGTCCATCGCGAGGTCGCCTTTTTCTTCCCGAAGGGCGTCATGCACGCAACCACGGGCGTGACTCTCCAGCACCGACAGGCCCACCCGGTTTACGCCGGCCTTGACGGCCGCGATCTGGACCAGGATGTCCGTGCATTGGCGGTCGTCCTCGATCATGCGCTGCAGACCGCGCACCTGACCTTCGATCTTGCGCAGGCGCTCGAGCAGATCGTCCCTGTCCCGCAACGGATGGCTCATCGGCACTCTCCTTTCTACCCGCCCCCAGTATATAACCTCATCGTAGTGGAATCAACCTA
>JAMDAP010000127.1:2100-3658 GCA_023484675.1 Bacillota bacterium | reverse complement strand
CCGGGGCCCTGGCCGGGGCGTTCCCGACCGGCGCCGTCCCGGCTCAACAGGCCAGTCAGAGCAGCCCTGGCTTCGGCCCGACCGGCCGCCACCACCACGCCCTTGCCCGCGGCCCACCGCCAAGGCAGCCGGCAAGGAGCGTAGCCGAAACCAGAACGACCAGTCCGAAGGACAAAACGCGCCTCATGCAATAACCCCCCGCCTGCAAACTGAGCACGCCAGTAGTGTGCAGTCCAGGCGGGCTTTCCTATGCGCCAGGCCGGGTCTGAGCGTTACCGGCGCTCTGTCAAGGCGGGCCAGGTGGAGCCGGCCGCCGGCCGATGTCACGGCGATACTGCTTGCCTTCAAACTGCACCAGATTCGCGGCCTGATAGCAGCGGTCGAGAGCGTCCGCCAGATCGTCGCCGCGCGCAGCGATGCTCAGCACGCGGCCGCCGGCCGTCACCACGGGCGTTGCGATGCCGCCTGCCGTGTCTTGTGTCGCCCCGCCGGCAGCCTGCCATACGGCCGCCGCCGGCGCCAGGGCCGTGCCGGCGTGAAAGACGGCCACCTCCGGAAGGCGCGACGCCTCCTCCAGCCCGGTGATGGGGCGGCCTTTCGGATAGTTTCCGGGATAACCTTCGGAGGCCAAAACGAGGCAGGCCGCGGCCTCGTTCCGCCACCTGGCCTGCACCCGGTCGAGATCGCCCCGCACCGCCGCCTGCAGCAGGTCGAATAGGTCCGACTCCAACCGCACCATGAGGACCTGGGTCTCCGGGTCGCCGAAGCGGCTGTTGAACTCCAGCACGCGCGGTCCCTCCGCCGTAATCATCAGGCCGGCGAAGAGTACGCCGCAAAAAGGCCGCCCTTCCGAAGCCAGGCCGGCCACCGCCGGGCGCAGGACGGTCCGCTCGATCTCCTCCAGGAGCGCCGCCGTCACCCAGGGCACGGGGGAGATGGTGCCCATGCCGCCGGTGTTGGGGCCGATGTCGCCGTCGAGCAGGGCCTTGTGGTCCTGCGCCGGCGGCATCACCAGCAGGTGCTCACCACAAGGCCCTGCTCGACGGCGGCATCACCAGCAGGTGCTCGCCGTCGGTGAGGCAGAGCACGGAAATCTCCTGCCCGGACAGGAACTCCTCCACGACCACGGGGCTTTCCGGCGCGCCGCCGGGGCCCTGGCCGGGGCGTTCCCGACCGGCGCCGTCCCGGCTCAACAGGCCAGTCAGAGCAGCCCTGGCTTCGGCCCGACCGGCCGCCACCACCACGCCCTTGCCCGCGGCCAGGCCGTCGGCCTTCACCACCAGCGGCCCCTCTGGACGGCCTTCGACATAGCGCAGGGCTTCGGGCAACGAGTGGAAGACCTCGTAGCCGGCGGTGGGGATGCCGTGGCGCTTCATGAAACCTTTGGCAAAAACCTTGCTCCACTCGATCTCGGCTGCCGCCCGGGTGGGCCCGAAGAGGAGAAGGCCGCGAGCGGCGAAGACGTCAGCGATGCCCTGGGCCAGGTGTACCTCTGGTCCCACCAGGGTGAGGTCCACCCGCTGTTCCTGGGCCCAGCCGGCCAAGCTTTGCGGGTCTG
>JAMDAP010000127.1:0-2027 GCA_023484675.1 Bacillota bacterium | reverse complement strand
TCAAAGGCAGGCAGTCCGCCAGCTCGGCAATGCCGGGGTTGCCAGGCACGCAGGTGATGCGGCTCACCCTCGGGCTCTGCGCCAGTTTCCAGACCAGGGCGTGCTCGCGTCCCCCGCCTCCGATGACCAAGACATGCTGTCCCATATTTTCCGGCCCCCCAGGAGTTTGGGCCACCGCGCTCTGAGCGGAGGTCAGTGGCGGAAGTGGCGTTCGCCGGTGATCACCATGGCGATGCCATAGCGATCTGCTGCCGCGATGCTATCCCGGTCGCGGATCGATCCCCCCGGTTGAATAATGGCGGCAAGGCCGGCCTCACCCGCTGCCTCCACCACGTCGGAGAAGGGGAAGAAGGCGTCGGAGGCCAATACCGCGCCGCGGGCCTGCTCTCCCGCCCGTCCCAGGGCGTAGCGGGCGGCGTCGATGCGGTTCATCTGCCCGGCCCCAACGCCCAGGGTACGCTGGTCCCGCGCGATGACAATGGCATTGCTCTTGACGTGCGCCACCACCTTCCAGGAAAAGAGCAGGTCGCGCCAGAGAGCCTCGCCCGGCTGGGCAGCGGACACCACGCGCCAGGTATCCGGGGCGGCCTTCCAGATGTCGCGTTCCTGAACCAGCAGACCGCCGGCGACGCGTTTAAAATCCCAGGCCGGTGCGCCCGCGACGGATGTGCTGACGCCGCCTGGGCCAGCGCCGGATGTACCGGCCGCCGCATCCTCCAGCAGGGCCGGCTGCCACGGCCCGGTGGCCAGAAGGCGCAGGTCCTTCTTGCGGGCGAAGGCCGCCAGGGCCTCGTCTGTGAACGAAGGCGCCAGCACGATCTCCACAAAAATCTTGGCGATCTCCCGAGCCGTCTCGCCATCGCAGGGCCGGTTCAGGGCGACGATCCCGCCGAAGATCGAGACGGGATCGGCGTCGTGGGCGAGGCGGTAGGCCTTGGCCAGAGTGTCCGCCGTGGCCACGCCGCAGGGATTGGTGTGCTTGACGGCAACCACCGCCGGCGGACCCAACTCCTTGACCAGGCGGAGCGCAGCGTCGGCGTCATTGATGTTATTGAAGGACAGTTCCTTGCCCTGCAGCTGCAGGGCGGTGGCGATGGAGGCCGGGGGCGCCGCCGGGTCGCGGTAGAAGGCCGCCGCCTGGTGCGGGTTCTCCCCGTAGCGCAGGTCCTGCGCCTTCTGCCAGGTCAGGGCGAGCCGGTCTGGGAAGGCCGGGGAGGCGGCACCGAGCCACTGGCTGATGGCCTGGTCGTAGGCGGCCGTATGCTGAAATGCCTCCACCGCCAACTGGAAGCGGCGCTGCTCCGGCACGTCGCCCTCTCGAGCCAGCAGCTCCAGCACCTCGCTGTAGCGATCCGGGCTGACCAGAACCAGGACATGGCGGTAGTTCTTGGCGGCGGCGCGCACCATGGTGGGCCCGCCAATGTCGATGTTCTCCACCGCCTCCTCCAGGGTGACGTCCGGTTTGGCCACCGTCTCCCGGAAGGGATAGAGGTTGACGGCCACCAGGTCGATGGGCACGATGTGGTGCTCCTCGAGTTGGGCCATGTGCCGCGGGTCGTCCCGCCGGGCCAGAATGGCGCCGTGGATGGCGGGTTGGAGCGTCTTCACCCGACCGTCGAGGATCTCCGGAAAGCCCCCCACCTCGGCCGCAGACAGCACCTCCAGGCCTGCCTCCCGAAGGGTGCGGGCGGTCCCGCCGGTGCTGACGATCTCGATGCCCAACTCGGCCAGCCCGCGGGCGAATTCCACCAGACCCCGCTTGTTGAAAACGCTGATCAGTGCTCGCTTGACGCCCATGCGTCGTCCCCTCCTTGCTCGATTCGAACCCGGCGGCCCTCCAGCCGCAGCCTGCCTTGTGCCGCCAGGCGCAGGGCCTCGGGAAAGATACGGTGCTCCTGCTCAAGAATCCTGGCGGCCAGCGACGACCCCGTGTCGCCTTCCTCCACCGGCACCGCCGCCTGCAGGAGGATGGGCCCGGTATCGAGCCCGTCGTCGACCAGAAAAACGGTGCAGCCCGACACCTTCAC
>JAMDAP010000190.1 GCA_023484675.1 Bacillota bacterium | reverse complement strand
GCTCCTACGAGCAGGCCTCCGAGGCCCTGGACCAGGCGAACAAGCACGTGAAGCCCGCCATCGTCATGGTGAAGGCGGGGATCGGCGCGGACGAGGCAAAGCGGCTGTTGGAGCAGCACAGGGGCTTCATCCGCCAGGCCCTGGAGGCCCGGGGCATCTCTGGCTAGGCTCCGGCCTGGTCTGTTATGCTAAAGTTATGCCGAGGGCCCACCCGCGCCCGCGGGGTGGGCCCTCATGCGAGATAGCGGTGGAAGCAGCGCGCCGGCTCCGCTTGGGCGGGGCGCCACCTGCTGCGTGAGGAGGGCGTGACCGTGCTGGCATCCGAACTCCGTGCCGAATTTCGCCAGATTGTAGGGGACGAGTGGTTCCGAGACGAACCCGACCACCTGGTGGCTTACTCCTACGATGCCACCCCCCTCTATCAGTGCCTGCCGCTGGCGGTGGTGATTCCGGGGAGCATGGAGGAAGTGTCCGCCATCCTGCGGCTGTGCTCCCGGGAGAACATCAAGGTGGTGCCCCGGGGTTCCGGCACCAACCTCTCCGGCGGCACCGTGCCCGCTCCGGAGGCCATCGTGATGGGGCTCGGAAGGCTGAACGGGCTTCTGGAGATCGATGAGGGCAACCTGACGGCCACCTGCCAGCCCGGGCTGGTCACATCCCACCTGCACCAGGCGGTCGAGGCGCGGGGCCTCTTCTATCCGCCTGACCCCGGCAGCATGGCTATCAGCACGCTGGGCGGCAATGTGGCGGAGAACGCCGGCGGCCTGCGCGGCCTGAAGTACGGCGTGACCAGGGACTACATTCTGGCCCTGGAGGCGGTGCTGCCCTCCGGCGACATCATCCGCACCGGCGGCAAGCTCTACAAGGATGTGGCGGGCTACGACATGACCCGCCTGCTCACCGGCTCCGAGGGCACTCTGGCCGTCATCACCGAGATAACGGTGAAGCTGCTGCCCAAGCCTGAGAGCCAGGGCACCCTGCTGGCCTGCTTTCAGGACCTGGACGCGGCGGCGCGGACGGTGTCGCGCCTCATCGCCGAGCGCATCATCCCCGCCACGCTGGAGTTCCTGGACAACGGCACCCTGCGGGCGGTGGAGGACTTCGCCCACGTGGGTCTGCCCCTTGAAATGGAGGCCGTCCTCCTCATCCAGCAGGACGGGCCGCCGTCAGCCGTGGTGCGGGACGTGCAGCGCATCGCCGAGGTTTGCCGGGCCGAGGGCGCGGCACGGGTGGAGGTGGCGGCCACGCCGGAGGAAGGCCTCAAGCTGATGACCGCGCGCCGGTCCGCCCTCTCCGCCCTGGCCCGCAAGAGCCCCACCACCATCCTGGAGGACGCCACCGTGCCGCGCTCCCGCGTGGCCGACATGGTGCGGGAGATTCGCCGCGTCGCCGAGGAGTACCACCTCACCATCTGCACCTTCGGCCACGCCGGCGATGGCAACCTTCACCCCACCTGCCTGACCGACTCCCGCAACAAGGAGGAGATCGAGCGGGTCGAAGAGGCCTTCGCCCGCATCTTCGACGCTGCCCTGAAGATGGGCGGCACCATCACGGGCGAGCACGGCGTCGGGCTGGCCAAGGCCGGCTACCTGGAGTGGAAGGTGGGCCGTCCAGCCATCGAGGTCATGAAGGGCATCAAGGCGGCCTTCGACCCGCAGGGGATTCTGAACCCGGGCAAGATGTTCGCGGGTGAGACCCGGCGCCGGGTGGTGGTGCAGCGGTGAGCGGAGTCGCCCGCCTGAACGAAGGCGCCGTACGCCTCAGTGAGGGTGTCACCCGCCGGAGCGAGGGCATCCCCCTCCACTTCGACGAGAACGAACTCGAGAACTGCATGCACTGCGGGTTTTGCCTGCCCGCCTGCCCCACCTACCGCGAGACGGCGCTGGAGACGGCGTCGCCCCGCGGCCGCATCGCCCTGATGAAGTCGGTCTGGGAGGACCGGCTGCCCCTCTCCGCCCTGGAGGACCAACTCTCGCTTTGCCTGGGCTGCCGCGCCTGCGAGACAGCCTGCCCGGCCGGGGTCAACTACGGTCGCCTGCTGGAGCAGGGGCGCGCTGCTCTCCGACTCTGGACCGCGGCCCAGGGGCGGCCGCCCGCAGAGGTTGCGCCGTCGCCGGCGCCCCCGGATGGCCCGGATGGCGCGGCCACGCTGTCCCTGGTGCTGGACAGCCCCAGGACCGTGGCCCGGCGCCAGGTGTTAGAGGCGCGCCGCCACGGCTTCGGCCACTGGTCCGAGGATTTCGTATTGAAGCGCCTGTTCCCCAGCCCCACCCTGCTGGCCATCGGCGGCGCCCTGCTCTGGTTCTACCAGGCCGTTCGGCTTGACCGGCTGCTGCGCCGCGTGAACTTCTTCGGCTTTCTGCCGAAGCACATCGCCGAGGTGGAGGTCGTGCTGCCCCGCGTCCCGGCCCCCTGGGCCCGGCGCCCCGTGGTGCCGCACCCGCCGGCGGCGCCTGAGACTTCGACCGACGACCCCGCCGGTGTGCGGGCCGAATCCGCTGCCCCGACCGGCTGCGGCCCCCGGGCCGCCGTCTTCACCGGCTGCGTCATGGACGTGGTCTTCCACGACACCAACGTGAACACCGGCCGTCTGGCCCTTGCCGCAGGCGCACGCCTCATCGAAGCGCCGGGCCAGACCTGCTGCGGCGCCCTGCACGCCCACGCCGGCGACCTGGGGGGCGCCCGTGAACTGGCTCGCCGCAACATCGCCGCCTTTGAGGCATCCGGCGCCGATGTCATCATCACCAATGCCGGCGGCTGCGGCGCCCACCTCATCGAGTATCCGCACCTGCTCCAGGACGAACCGGAGTGGGCGGAGCGGGCGCGCAACTTCGCCGCCCGCATTCAGGACATCAGCGCCTTCCTGGTAGAGCAGGGCTACAGTCCCGCTGGCGCGGCCGGCGTGCAGGACGAGCGCCTGGTCTATCAGGACTCCTGCCACCTGGCCAACGGGCAGCAAGTACGGCAACAGCCCCGTCAGCTCCTCAAGTCCCTGCCGAGTGTGGAGTATCGTGAACTGGCCGAGGCGGACCGCTGCTGCGGCTCTGCCGGCATCTACAATCTCGTCGAACCGGAGATGTCCGGCCGCCTGCTTCAAGGTAAGATGGAGAACGTGAAGGCCTCGCAGGCCCGGGTGGTGGTCACATCCAACCCCGGCTGCCTGCTGCAGATGCGCCTTGGCATCCACCGCGCCGGCCTGGACGGTCGGCTGGAGGCTATGCACATCGTCGACCTGCTGGCAAAGGAGGTCTTGGATGCCGACCCGGCCGCACCGGATGCTGCGCCGGCACGGGCGGCGCCGTCATCGGCTCAGCGGTAGATGATCACCGGCGTCCCGACCTTCACGAGGTCATAAAGCTCCTGGGCGTCCGGAATTCTCATGCGGACGCAGCCGTGGCTCATGGCCCTGCCCACGGAGGCCTCGTTGTAGGTGCCGTGGATGCCGTAGCCCTGGCCGCTCTTTTCTTCGATCTGGGCCCCAGGCCTCTGATAACCGTAAGAATCAAGAGAAGTAGCGGAATGATCAGTTCAAAGACGAAAGCGTAGGGGACCCAAGTTGTTGCAGCAAAGGAGTTCATTGCAACCGCGTTGGGATACACCCAGAAGGACAAGACCAGGATCATCGCAGCGAGAGGCAAGATGGA
>JAMDAP010000036.1 GCA_023484675.1 Bacillota bacterium | reverse complement strand
ACGCGGCGCGGTTTCCTCCGGCCGAGGCAGGGGATGGACAGGCTTCCGTCGAACTAGGCGATAGGCAGGAGGTGCCGCGGATGAAGTTCCGTGTCTATGTCGCGATTGCCCTGGTGGCTGCCGTTTTGGTTGCCGGCGGGTTCTTGATGGGCCGTTCGGCGTCGGCCGCCGGCACCACGCCGGGGACGGATGCCGACCCGCTGGTTTCCCGCAGCTACGTGGACCAGTACGTGCAGTGGGTGCCGGTGTTGGTGAAGGCAGGGCAGACCATAACGGGCGAGGGCGGCACGGAGATCGTCCTGCGGTCCGGCAAGGCGATGGCGGTGGAGACCACCGGCGCCGGTCTGGCCGACGTCACGTCAGCCAAGGACCTGCTCCGTGGTGTCAGTGTTCCGCTGAACCACCTGCTCTTGGTGTCGCGCACGGACGGGCGCGGGCTCAAGGTAAGCGTGGACAGCTGGGTTCTGGTGCGGGGGGCCTACAGCATTCAGTAGCAGCAAGCCGGTCGGGCAGCCGGTGGCCGATTGGCAGGACTTCGGGCGGCTGATTGGGAAGACCTCCTGACAGCCGCCTTTCGTTTGAGTTTGCTCATGGCTGCCTGAGCGGGATGGCACACTAGCCCCGGGCGGCCTGGCCTCGTCGAGGAGGGACTCCTTTTGTCGGAGCGCCGTATCGCTAAGATTTTGGTTGCCCTGGGCCTGCTGGCCGCGGTTGTGGTTCTGACGGCCAGGGTACGGGCAGAGTTGGCGTCTCGAACCGTGGAGCTGGTTCTGGATCTGACCGACGCCAGGACCGTGGCCGACGCGCAGGGTGTCCCCTTGCAAGACTACCTGGGCCGGATGCGGGAGGCCGGCATCAACTCGATCGGCGTCAGTGAATCCACCCTGCAGAGGCTTGCGGACGGCGGCCTTATCCAGTTGCTCAAGGGCGGCCAATTGCTGGGTTGGCGCGAACTCGGCGGTTCTCTCCAACCCGATGTGGAGAAGGCCCTGCGCTGGCCCGACTACAAACCGGGCCTGTACTATGCCGTGGTTCAGGATGCGGCCTTCGGCCAGTGGCTGGCGGACCAGTTGCAGCGGAAGCTGCCGGTGGGAACGGCGAAGCTGCTGACGCCGCCGGGCCGGTCCCCGGCCGTGGTGGCGGCAGCGGTGAGCGCCGATCAGGTGGAGCGAATGGGCATCGGCATCGTCCCGTCGGAAATTGCCCTCGTCCAGCAGGCCGGGCTGGCCGTGGTGCCCCGCTTGGAAAACGCGCGGGACGTGAGCGGCGGGTACATTGCCAGTGTTTTGGACGAGGCCGGCCCGAGTCTGCACACGATTATCTTCAACGGCAAGCAGGTGCTGGGCTATCCCAACGACCTGAAGCAGATGGCCGAGGAGATGAAGCTCCGGGGCCTGGTGCAGGGTTTAATCGAGGCGCCGGTGCAGCTTGGCTTCTTCGACCAGGCAGGGCAGGTGGATCTGGCGGCCCTTGTGAATTATCGGGCGGCACGGGTCTACAGCATCATGCGGGCTGAGCTGGACAAGTACTCGGCTGCCGACGCCGTGGACAGGCAGACGCGGGCGGTGAAGGAGCGGGATATCCGCATCCTTTACGTGCGGCCGATTCTGGCGAAGATTGATCAGGCCGACCGGGCCGGGGCGAACCTGCAATACGTGCGCGACCTGGCCGCGGGTGTAAGGCAAGAAGGCTTTAAGCTGGCGCCGGCGGAGCCCTTCGGCACGCTGTATCCCAATCGGCCGCTGATGGCGCTTATGGCCGTGGGCATCGTGGCTGGAGGCATGCTGCTGCTGCAGGACCTGCTGCCGGTTTCGCCGGCCCTGTTCTACCTGCTGCTGGTCCTGGGCTCGGCGGGCAGCGGCGGCTTGCTGCTTCTTAGCCGTGGCGACTTGCTGCGCAAGGTCCTGGCCCTGGGAGCCGCCCTGATCTTCCCAACCCTTGGCGCCCTGTGGGCGGGGGGGGTGGCCTTGAAGACGCGGCGCACCAAGGCTTCCCTGGGCACTCTGCTGTGGCGGGCTGCCTGGGCCCTGGCAGGGGCCGGCTTGATCTCCGTCATTGCCTCTTTCTTCATCGGAGCTCTGCTGGGCGGCGACAGCCGCTATCTGCTGGAAATCGAGTACTTCCGGGGCGTCAAGACGGCGGTGACCCTGCCCCTGCTGCTGGTGGGCTGGGCCTTTCTCTACCGCTACGGGCTCATGCCGAAAGACCAGGACGATGAGCCCGGCTCCCATGATCTCTTGCACCAGTTCACCTGGCTCGGCCGGCGTCCCATCGAGGTCTGGCACATCGCTCTCCTGGTCGTGGGCGCGGTGGCCATGTACGTCTACATCGGGCGGACCGGCAACACTTCCGGCCTCACCGTTACCGGCACCGAGGTGCAGGCCCGAGACCTCCTGGAGCGGCTGATGGTTGTGCGGCCCCGGACCAAGGAGTTCCTGATCGGCCATCCGGCCCTGATGCTCGCCGTTTGGGCCGGCGCTCAGGGCTACCGGGGGTGGACCGCCCTGTTCCTGGTGGCCGGCGCAATTTCGCTGTCTTCGCTGGTCAACTCGTTCCAGCATCTCCGCACCGAGTTCCTCATCTCCCTGTGGCGCATGGGCAACGGCCTGATCCTGGGCCTGCTGGTGGGCTGGGCCGTCATCGCCATCGTCCACGGGGTCTGGCCCTGGCTCACCCGGCGCTGGAAGGCGGGCCAAGATGCCTAGGGTTCTCATCGCCGGCTACTATGGGCACGGCAACGCCGGGGACGAGGCCATGCTGGCCGCCATCGTGCGTGCCCTGCGCAGTCTGGAGCCCGGCCTGGGCATCACCGTGCTTTCCTCGCGTCCGGAGGCCACAGCCGCCGACCACGGCGTGCAGGTGGCGCCCAGGCTGGACATTCCCGCCATGCTGAGGGCCATCCGGACGGCGGACCTGGTGCTCATCGGCGGCGGCAGTTTGCTACAGGACGTGACCTCACGGCGAAGCATGGTCTACTATCTCGGCATCGCCCAGGTCGCCCGTTGCCTCGGCAAGCGGGTCATGCTCTTCGCCAACGGCATCGGCCCGGTGCGGACGACGTCGGGGCGCCTGCTGATGCGCCTCTTCGCCAACGGCATCGACCTGATTACGGTACGGGACCGCCCCTCGCTGGAGGAACTTTCCCGTCTGGGCGTGACGCGACCGAGGATAGAGTTGTCGGCGGACCCAGCCCTCCTCCTGCCGCTGCCCGCCGCGGGCACCGGCGAGGCGGTTCTCCGGGCGGAGGGGCTGTGGCCGGAGGAGCAGTCGCCGGGGGAGCCATCCGTGGAGGGAGGTGGCGGTCCCCAACCTTTGTTGGGCCTGTCTGTTCGCACCTGGAAGGGAAGCGAGCAGGCGGGTGTGGCCGTGGCGCGGGCAGCGGACCGCTTTTGCCGGCTGCATCAAACCCAGGCGGTCCTGGTGCCGATGCAGCACCCCAGCGACGTGGCGGCCTCGGAGCAAGTGGCGGCGGCGATGGAGACCTCGCCCCTGCTGGTGCGAGGCTACCACAGCGCGGCCGAGTTGATGGGCCTGGTATCCGCCATGGACCTCATGGTCGGGGTGCGCTTCCACGCCCTGGTTTTCGCCGCACTGGCCGGCGTGCCCCTGGTGGGCCTGTCCTACGACCCCAAGATCGACAACTTCCTCGGCTCCCTCGGCCTGACGCCGGTGGCGGCGCTTGGCCAGGTGACCGAAGAGGATTTGTTTC
>JAMDAP010000129.1 GCA_023484675.1 Bacillota bacterium | reverse complement strand
GGCCGGGTGGCCCGTTAAAGCCTGAAGAGTGCCCGGGGGTCCGGCAGGGCGAGTTCATTGCCGGCCCGTGCTCCTGGGAAACAAGGTGGTACCGCGAAATCGGCTGTAACCCCGGTTCGCCCTTGTGGCGAACGGGGGTTTTCATATTTCGGTCCTGCAGATGCAGGGCCTGGCGAGGAGTGGGCGGAGTGGAACGGACCAGGGACATACCAAAGACCTATAACCCGAAGGAAGTCGAGGACCGTTACTATCACTTCTGGGAGGAGAGGGGTTACTTCCAGGCGGAGATCGACCGGGCCAAGAAACCCTTTACCATCGTCATCCCGCCTCCCAACGTGACGGGTCAGCTCCACATGGGCCATGCCCTGGACAACACCATCCAGGACATCCTCATTCGCTGGCGGCGAATGCAGGGCATCCCCACATTGTGGCTGCCGGGAACGGATCACGCCGGGCTTGCAACCCAGATTAAGGTGGAGGAGGGACTGCGCAAAGAGGGGAAATCCCGTCACGAGCTGGGACGCGACAGATTCGTGGAGCGGGTCTGGGAATGGAAGCGGCAGTACGGGGACCGGATCACCAACCAGCTCCGGAAGCTGGGTGCTTCCTGCGACTGGTCCCGGGAGCGTTTCACCATGGATGAAGGACTGTCGCGGGCCGTCCGGGAAGTCTTCATCCGCCTTTACCGCAAGGGACTGATTTACCGGGACAAATACATCATCAACTGGTGCCCGAGCTGCCACACGGCGCTCTCCGACATTGAGGTCGAGCACGAGGAGACCAGCGGCAAGCTCCACTTCGTTCGGTATCCCCTGGAGGGCGGGGCGGGCTATATTACCGTTGCCACCACGCGTCCGGAGACGATCCTGGGGGATACGGCCGTTGCCGTTCACCCGGCTGATGAGCGTTACCGCCACCTGGTCGGCCAACACGCGATCCTGCCGCTGGTCGGACGCCGGCTACCCATCATTGCTGACGAATACGTGGACCCCCAGTTCGGGACCGGGGCCGTCAAGGTGACCCCTGCCCACGACCCTAACGACTTCGAGATGGGGCAGCGCCATGGCCTGGCCTCGATTACCGTCATCGGCGAGGACGGGAACATGAGGGACTCGGCGGGGCCCTACGCCGGCATGGACCGTTACGAGTGCCGGAGACGGCTCCTGGACGACCTGCAGCAAGGCGGCAACCTGGTCAAGATCGAGGACCACACCATGGCCCTGGGTCAGTGCCAGCGCTGTGGGACCGTGGTGGAGCCGCTCATTTCCACCCAGTGGTTCGTCCGCATGAAGCCTTTGGCCGAGCCCGCCATGGAAGCGGTCCGGGCTGGCCGCACGCGCTTCATCCCGGAGCGTTTCACAAAGATATATCTCAACTGGCTGCAGAACATCCGCGACTGGTGCATCTCCCGGCAGATCTGGTGGGGACACCGGATTCCTGCCTGGTACTGCCAGGATTGCGGCGAAGTCAACGTGGCGGTGGAGGCCCCCGAGCGCTGCCAAAGGTGCGGGTCATCCCGCCTGGAGCAGGACCCCGACGCCCTGGACACCTGGTTCAGTTCGGCCCTGTGGCCCTTCTCTACCATGGGGTGGCCGGACAAGACCGAAGACCTGCAATACTTCTTCCCCACCTCGGCGCTGGTAACTGGCTACGACATCATCTTTTTCTGGGTGGCCCGGATGATTTTTATGTCCCTGGAGTTCACAGGCGATGTTCCCTTTGAGGACGTCCTCATCCACGGGCTGGTTCGCGACTCCCAGGGGCGCAAGATGTCCAAGTCCCTGGGGAACGGGATCGACCCCTTGGACGTCGTCCGCGACTACGGAGCCGATACCCTGCGCTTCACCTTGATCACGGGCAACACGCCCGGCAACGACATGCGCTTTTACTGGGAACGGGTGGAGGCCAGCCGCAACTTCGCCAACAAACTCTGGAACGCCTCCCGATTTGTGATGATGAACCTGGAGGACTTCGAGCCCCAGGAAGCCGAGTTCGATCTGGCAGCCGGCATCGCCTCCGGCAGGCTGAAGGACCTCAGGCTGACCACCGCCGATCGTTGGATTCTTACCCGCTTGAACCGGGCCGTCGGGGATGCCGCGGGGCTCTTGGAGCGGTACGAGCTCGGCGAGGCCGCGCGGGTCGTTTACGACTTCATCTGGGATGAGTTCTGCGACTGGTACATCGAACTGGTGAAGCCCAGCCTTTACGGTGACCAGGATCCCCAGGGGCGGCGCGCCGCGCAGGTGACCCTCCGCTACGTACTGGATCAAACGCTGCGGTTGCTCCATCCCTTTATGCCCTTCATCACCGAGGCCATCTGGCAGGTCCTTCCCCACCAGGGAGAAAGCGTCATGGTGGCGGCCTGGCCAACGCCCAAAGCATCCCTGGAGTTCAACGACGCGGAGAAGAACCTGAACCTGGCCAAGGAGGTCATCAAGGCCATTCGCAACCTGCGGGCGGAGATGAACGTCCCTGCAGGAAAGAAGGCCGACGTGGTGTTGCAGACCAACCCGGACGCACGCGGCCCGGTACAGTCCACGGCGGAGCACATCCGGCATCTCGGGCTGGCCTCCAGTCTGGCCATCGAGGAGATAGCGGCTTCCAAGCCCCAGCAGGCGGTGGCAGCCATTGTCCCCGGGGTGGAGATTTACCTCCCCTTGAGAGGGCTCATCGACGTGGAGCGGGAGCTGGCCCGTTTGGGGAAGGAACGCCGGGCCGCGCTGGCGGAAGTCGAGAAGCTGCGCGGAAAGCTTTCCAATACGGGCTACCTGTCCAAGGCGCCAGCGGAGGTCATTGAGAAAGACCGGGCAAGGGAGGCGGAACTCAGCCAGAAGGTCGCGTCCCTCGATGAGCGCGTATCTGCGCTGAAGCGACTATAAGAGAAGGGAGATATTACCTTAGACGGAAGGCAGGGAGCTGGGCGATCGGTGTCGAAAGTTGTCGCGACACAGTTGCGATTTCAGTAGGACAGACTGGCTGTTCGAGGAGGTCCAATGCGGCAGCGCCCCCCCCCTACTTCGCTCACTCGTTGTTTTTCTGATGGTAGTTGCTTTTATCTTGCCCGCGCGCCCCGCCTCGTCCGGGCCGGATCAGGTAACCGTCTTCGTCCACGGCAACAGGGGCAACTTTGACGTGCCTCCCCAGGGAATCAACGACCGCACCCTGGTTCCCATCCGGGCTGTAGCCGAACGGATCGGCGCCACCGTGATCTGGCTTCAGGAGGAACATTCGGTGGTCGTATCCCGAGGCGATCTGGTGGTCCGGGTCAACGTGGGGTCGCGTACCGCATGGAGGAATGGCCAGGCGGTAACGTTGGACCAGCCGGCGATAATCGTGGGAGACCGTACGCTGGTGCCGGTGCGCTTCGTCAGCGAGGGCCTGGGTGCCCGGGTGAGCTGGGTCGGCGAGGCAAGGTCAGTCTTGATCAATAGTGGGGAAGCATCCGACCTGGCCCTTTTCGGGTATTACGTACAGTACAATGGCGACGATCGCCTATCCTACAACGCCCTGAGGGCGCAGGGCAAGAACCTGGATTACGTGATCGCTTTTCAATACGCCCTAAACGCCGGAGGGGTGATCAACACTACCTACGATCCCGTCGAACTCCTGGCCTATGCCAGGGCTCAGCATAAAAAGGTTCTGGCCCTTGTACACAACATCGGGGCGTCGGGCAACTTCGACCAGGGAATTGCCCACCGGCTCCAGCGTACG
>JAMDAP010000099.1 GCA_023484675.1 Bacillota bacterium | reverse complement strand
CCACAAAGGCGGCGAAGGCCTGGGCGACCCCGGTGTAAACCACCTCGCGCTCCAGCGCGGCTCCAGGTTTGCTGGTCACCAGGGCCATGGGCAGGCCGGCCTGGTGGAGGCGGGCCACCATGTCGATCACGCCTGGGTATAGGACCACCAACTCCTTGTGGTGGCCGTAGTAGTGCTGGTAAAAGTCGGCGGCGAAGTCGAGCCACTGCTCTTCCGTGATGGCCCCGAAGCGGGCCATGATATCGCGTAGGGTGTGGCCGATGATGGGGGCCAGCTCGCTGTCATCCACCCGGCGCCCGAGGTGGATCTGAAAGGTATGGCGGAAAGCGGCGTAGTGGGCGTTGTGGGACTCGGCCAGGGTGCCGTCCCAGTCAAAGAGCAGGCAGGTGCGTGGTTTCGGCAAGGGCAGAACCTCCCGGGCATGCCGCCCAGGGCGCGCAGGGATGTGGCGGTGACGTCGCTGACGGAAAGGAGATCAAAGCGTGCGAGGCGGCGCCCCGCTGCAATTCCATACGATTCGACCCGAAGCGGCGGATATCCTGTAGGAGTTGCCAGGGCGGGATGCTCTGCTGCCTGACGAATAGCGAATGGAAGGTCTGCTGCTACAGCCCCAGATACGCCTTGCGCACGTGCTCGTTGCCGAGCAGTTCCTGGCCGGTGCCCTCCAGGGCCATACGGCCGTTCTCCAGCACATAGGCGCGGTCGGCGATGGCCAGGGTCTGAACCACGTTCTGCTCCACGACCATCACCGTTGTTCCTTCCTCGCGGATGCGGCGGATGGTGCGGAAAATCTCCTGCACCAGCACAGGCGCCAGGCCGAGAGAGGGCTCGTCGAGGATCAGCAGTTGGGGCCGCGCCATCAGACCTCGGGCAATGGCAACCATCTGCTGCTCGCCGCCCGACAGCGTCGCTGCCAGCTGGTTCTTGCGTTCGGCCAGCCGCGGGAAGAGTTCCATCACGTGGGCCAGGGTTTCGGTGCGGTGGCGCCGGGCGCGCGGCGCCTGCGAGCCCACTTGGAGGTTTTCCAGAACCGTCATCAGGGGGAAGAGCTTCCGCCCCTCCGGCACCTGAGCCACGCCCAGCTCAACAATCTGATGGGCAGGCATCTGGTGGAGGGGGTGGCCCGCGAAGTGGACTTCGCCCTGGCGCGGTCGCAGCAAGCCGGAAATGGTCTTGAGCGTAGTGGTCTTGCCGGCGCCGTTGGCGCCGATGAGCGCCACGACTTCCCCGAGCTGCACGTGCAGGCTGACGTCCCAGAGGGCCTGCACGTCACCGTAAGCCACGCTTATGTTTTTTACCGTCAGAAGAGGCTCGCCGGCGGGGGCAGGGGAAACGGCTGCGGCCATCAGGACATCACCTCCTGTTGGTGGTATTCCTTGCCCAGGTAGGCCTCGATGACGCGTGGGTTGCGGGCCACCACCTCCGGTTTTCCTTGAGCGATCTTCTCGCCGTGGTCCAGCACCACGACCTCGTCCGACAGGGACATGACCACGCGCATCACGTGCTCCACGCCAGCCACAGCGGATACGCCGCGTTCGGGCAAGCGGCGCAGCAGGCCGATGGTCTCCTCCGCCTCGGTGGGGTTGAGGCCGGCCACCACCTCGTCCAGCAGGATCAGCTTGGGCCTGATGGCCAGGGCGCGGGCTATCTCCAGGCGCTTGCGGCTGGCCAGGGTCAGCTCCCGGGCCAGGCGGTGGCGGTCGCGGTCGAGGCCGGTGAACTCCAGGATCTCGCCGGCTTGCGCCTCTGCCAGACGCTTGGACGAGGTATGCGCAAAGGCGCCCAACATGGCGTTTTCGAGGACGCTTAAGTTCTCCAGCGGCTGAACGACCTGGAAGGTCCGGCCGATGCCCAGCCGGGCGATGGCATGGGTGGGGCGACCGGTGATGTTCTGCCCGTCAAACACAACCTGTCCGGCTGAGGGCTTCAGGTAGCCGGTGATTAGGTTGAAAATGGTGGTCTTGCCGGCGCCGTTGGGGCCGATGATGGAGAGAACCTGGCCCTGCTCCACGCTGAAGTCCACGCGGGAGACGGCGGTGAGGCCGCCGAAGCTCTTGCTAAGCCCGGATACTTGCAGCAGCGGCACGGGCAGCCCTCCTTTTGGCCAGTCGTTCACTCAGGACACCCACCACGCCCTTGGGCATGTAAAGCACCACCAGGATGATGAGCAGGCCGTAGATGAGCAGGTTCGCATCCTTGAACTGAGAGCGGAAGAGCTCGGACGCCAAGGTAAGGATGGAGGCTCCCACCACCGGGCCCCAGATCGTGCCGACACCCCCCAGGATGCTGAAGATGGCAGCCTGAGCCGAGATATCGAAGGAGAGGACCACCTCAGGGGCGATGAAGGAGAGGTAGCTGCCGTAGATGCCGCCGGCCAGGGCGGTGAAGAAGGCGCTGATGACTAAGGCCAGCAACTTGTAGGCGGCAGTGTTGATGGTAATTGCCTGAGCGGTGTCCTCATTCTCGCGGATAGCCATCCAGTAGTAGCCGGTCCGGGAGGAAGCCAGCCAGGCGGTGACCGTCACCACCACAGCCAATAGGGCCAGGGCCAGTTCGTAATACAGCAGGCGGCTCATGTCGCCGCTGAACAGGGACGGCACCTGAGCGCCGACGGCTCCGTGGGTAAACTCGCTGTGCTTGGTGACAAGGTGCAGGATTTCCGCGAGGGCGATGGTGCTCAAGGCGAAGTAGGGACCCCGCAGGCGAAAGGCGACGCTGCCGATGAACAGGGCGAAGGGTACGGCCAGCACGCCGCCGGCGAGCCAGGCCACCCACGGGCTCCAGCCGCGCTCGCCCAGCAAGGCCACGGCATAGGCGCCCACCCCGAAGAACGCGGCGTGTCCCAGGGAGAGCTGGCCGGCGTAACCGCCCACCAGATTCCAGGCACTGCCCAGGGTGGCGAACAGGAAGCCGAAGAGCAGAATCTGCAGGTAGTAGGGATCCCGCCAGAGGAAGGGCAGAGCCGCGGCTGCGACCAGCAGGAGCAGGGGAAGCGAGTGGCTGAAACGGCCAGGTGAAAGCGCTGTCTTCATGCCCGCGACCTCCCAAACAGCCCGGATGGGCGCAGCAACAGGATGGCCAGGAAGATGACGAAACCGGCGATGTCCTTGTAGGCCTCGCCGACGCTCAGGGAGGTCAGGGCCTCGGCCACGCCCAGGATGAGGCCGCCGAAGGTGGCGCCAACAATGCTGCCCATGCCGCCCAGAACCACGATGATGAAGGACTTCTCGGTGAACGGGCCGCCCACGCCGGGGAAAAAGTAGTAGACAGGCACCAACAGGGCGGCAGCGGCGCCGGCGGCAGCCGTGCCGAGGCCAAAGGTAATGGCCGAGACGCGGGAGACGTTAATGCCCATCAGCTGCGCCGCTTCCCGGTTTTGAGCCACGGCTCGCATGGACCGGCCGAACTCGGTTCGCATCACGAACAGGTAGAGCAGGCCGGTGACCAGGAGGGCGAGGAAGAACGAGATCACGTAAGCAAGGTTGAAGGTGAAGCCACCCAGGTACAGCAGCTTATCGGAGTAAGCGGTGCGGATCTGCTTGTAGTCGGCGGTAAAGAGGAGTTGGGCCAGGTTGGTCAGCACCAGGCCGATGCCGGTGGTGAGCAGGATCTGGTTCATCTCCGCCGCCTTGCTGACGCCGCTGACCAGGAAGCGGTAGATGAGCACCCCCAGCAGGAAGAGGGCGGCCATGTTGACCAGCATCGACAGGTAGGGGTCCACATGCAGGAGAGTGAACAGGTAGAAGGTTAGGTACATGCCGATCATCATGATTTCGCCGTGGGCGAAGTTGATAATGCGCATGACCCCGAAGATGATCGCCAGCCCGATGCCCACCAGGGCGTACAGGCCGCCCGTGAGAAGGCCGTTGAGGGCCGTTTGAAGAAGAACCTGCACCAGGTCAAACCTCCCCGGGTGATGGTCTCTGGGAAAGGCAGCGCCCGGCTCGGGAGACCCGGGTCGGGCGCCGGCCCTGCGAGGCAACCGCCGCTTGAGGCGGCGTCAGTGGCACGCTGTGATTGCTACTTCCGCTGGTCCCAGGCGGGGGTGGGAAGAATCGGCTTGTCCCTGGCCGCATCCTCAGGATAGACGGTGATGTACTGGCCGTTCTGCACCTGGGTGATCAGGGTCGGGTGGTCGTTCTGCCCCTTGTCGTCGAATTTGATAGGGCCGAAGGGGGTATCCTTGAGATCCAGCTTGACCAGGGCCTCGCGGATTTTCTCCCGATCGGTGGAGCCGGCCAGTCTGATGGCCTCAACGGCCACCTTTAAAGCCGCGTAGGCCTGCATGTCGTGGTACTGAGGGTGCCTGTTGAACTTCTTGAAGACCTTTGCATCGAACTCCTTGGAGCCGTTCCACTTGGCGTCCGGCATCCACTGGGTGACGGCAAGGGTATACTCAGCGGCCTTACCGGCTCCCTGGTCGGAGATGAATTCCATGGAAGAGAAGCCGGTGCCGGCAGCGGTGTAGGCCTTGGGGTTGAGGCCCACTTCCTTGGCTTGGCGCATCAACAGCGTAGCGTCCAGGAGGTAGGAGCCAAAGTAGATGACGTCCGGGTTCTTCTGCTTGAGGCGAGTGAGCAGGGGTTTGTAGTCTGGTGAGCCGGCAGTGTATTCCTCGCTTGCGACCACCTGGATGCTGGCCTTCTCTGCCGCCTTCTTCATACCGTCGGCGGTGCCCTTGCCGAAGTTGGTGCTCTCATACACCAAGGCCATGGTCTTGGCGTCGGGCAGGTACTTCTGGAGGAACTCCAACATGTCATAGGCATACACGGAGGCAGGGGCGCAGATGCGGAAGACGTATTTGCTGCCCTGCTCGGTCACGTTGGCGGCAACGGCTGTGGGGGCGACCAGGGGAACCTTTGCGTCGGCCAGCTTCTTGACCAGAGCCAGAGTGCTCTCGCTGGAATAGGAGCCAACGATCAGCGGCACCTTGTCCTGGTTGACCAGCTTATCCGCGGCGGTAATGGCCCCTTGGGGCTTGGACCCGTCGTCCTCCGTGACCAGTTCCACCGGCCGGCCGAGCACGCCGCCAGCGGCGTTGATCTCCTCCAGAGCAATCTCGTAGCCGCGCTTGTGGGCGCCGCCGAAGGCTGCCTGGCTGCCGGTGACTGCGGTGATAACGCCGATCTTGATGGGAGTCTTGCCCTCCGCGCCGGAGCCGGAACTGCCGCCCTTGCCAGAGCAGCCGCCAAGCGCAAGGGACAGGACCAGCATAGTCACCAGCGACATCGCGATCCAACGCTTCACTCAATTCCCTCCTAAATGAAAAGGTGGATAACTTCGTCCAAAGTATAGCATGCAGCTTTTGACGCAGACAATAAAGAGTTTTCTGTGGTTAGGCCTTCGTTTGCCGCGTCGCAGTCTATACGGAACCTGGCTGTCGGCATGAGGGGAATCGCCGGGAGCAGGTTGCCCATCCCTTCCCAGTACAGTAGAGTGGTGTAGTGAAGGAGGTTCTTGCCACCATGTCTCTGCTCTTTGAACCCTTGGCCATTCGGGGCGTGACCTTGAAGAACCGCATCGTCATGTCCCCCATGTGCCAGTACACAGCTACGGAAGAGGGCTTGCCCACGGACTGGCACCTCGCCCACTACGGCGCCCGGGCCACCGGTGGAACCGGCCTCGTCATCTTCGAGGCGACGGCGGTGGAAAGTCGCGGCCGTATTTCAATCAACGACCTGGGCCTCTACCGCGACGACCAGGTGGAGCCGCTCTCCCGCATCGTGCGCTTCTGCCACGACCAGGGGGCCAAGGTGGCCGTGCAGTTGGCCCACGCCGGTCGCAAGGCCTGGAGTGACACCAAGGCCAAGGGACCGGAGCAGCCGGTATCGGCCAGTGCCCTTCCCTTCGCCGAGGGCTGGGTCGCTCCGGCGGAACTCAGCGAAGCGGAGATCGACGAGGTGGTCGAAGCCTGGCGGCAGGCCGCCCGGCGGGCCAAAGAGGCCGGCTTCGACTTTGTGGAAATCCACGGCGCCCACGGCTACCTGGGTCACCAGTTCCTATCGCCCCTCTCCAACCAGCGCCGGGACGGGTACGGTGGCTCTTTCGAGAACCGCACTCGTTTTCTGCGCCGAGTGGTGGAGGCGGTGCGCTCCGTCTGGACAGGGGAGTCGCCGCTCTTCCTGCGGGTCTCCGCCAGCGACTACAAGGAAGGCGGCCTCACGGTGCAGGACCTTGCCCGGGTGGCGCAAGAGGCCAAGGGCTGGGGCGTCGATCTGATTGACGTCAGTTCCGGCGGCCTGGTGCCAGCAGTGCCGCCCTTCGGCCCAGGCTACCAGGTGCCCTTCTCCCAGCACATCCGGCAGCAGGCGGGCGTGCTCACCGGCACTGTAGGGCTCATTACCGAGCCCGAGATGGCAGAGGAGATTCTGCGCAACGGCCGGGCCGATCTGGTGCTGCTCGGCCGGGAACTTTTGCGGAATCCCTACTGGCCGCTGCAGGCCGCCCGTGAGCTGGGGGACGACATCACTTGGCCGGTCCAGTACCGGCGGGCCAAGAAATAGCTGGTGCGATGCCAGTCCCGGAGAACTGCCGATGGCTCAGGTCGCCACAGCCTGGGATAGCAGCCCGGCAAACACGAAGGACGGCAGCCCTGGGGGGCGGCCGTCCTTTGATTCAGGCTCCTAGCGTCCTGAGCCGGTCTCGCCTGTCTGGCTGCCCCCGATGCGGCGGTAGGTGGGAAGCAGCACTGGAAGAAGCGCCCCGGCCAGCACCACCCCGGTAAGGCTCGACAGGCTGAAGGGAACCACGAAGAAGAAGGCGGCCACGTTCCGGCCAAGGAGGAATTTGGCGACGGGGTAGGATAGCAGGGCGCCGATGAGGCCGGTGCCGACCAACTCGCCGATCATGGCCGCCGGTATCACCCGCCAGCGCCGATAGAGGTAGCCGGCCAGGAGCGCCCCGATGAGGCCTCCGGGAATCGCCAGCGGTGTGCCGGTTCCGAGCAGCATCCGCAGGACGGCGATGATCAGGGCGACCAGGCCGGCCTGGGCCGGACCCATCAGCACAGCGCCGATGACGTTGATGGCGTGCTGCACGGGGAGCGCTCTGGCTGCTCCGATGGGGATGGCCATCAGGCTCGAACTCAGGACGCCGACGGCCACCAGCATGGCCATCAAGGTCATTTCTTTAGCCTTCACGGTTCACGCCTCCTTTTGGGGTGTTTGGGGTGAACGCGGTCCGGGAGGCCGGCCACTCAGGCATCGCGGCGAGTGGCGGCATTCGCAGTGGTCCCAGGGCTGCCCTGACCTCGGCCAGAAGAGCCTTGGCCGCCTCATGGGGGTCAGGGCCGCCCACCACGGCACTGATCACGGCCACACCCTGGGCCCCCGCGTCGATGATGGCCGCCGCCCTCCCCAAGCCGATGCCGCCGATGCCCACGAGGGGGAGGTCGGTGGCGGCGTGCACTCGGGCGATGGCGGCTGGCCCCACCGGCTCACCTACGGCCTTGGAGCTGGTCGGGTACATGGGCCCGACGCCCAGGTAGTCGGCACCGGCTGCTTCGGCGGCACGGGCTTCGGCAGGGTTGTGAGCCGACACGCCGAGGATGCTATTCGGGCCCAGCAGGCGGCGCGCAGCCTCTGCCGGCATATCCGACTGGCCGAGGTGGACGCCGTCAGCACCCAGGACCAGCGCCCAGTCGATGCGATCGTTGATAAGGAAGGGCACACCGGCCCGGCGGCAGAGGCCCTGCAAGCGCTCCGCGGCCTGCAACGCCGGCCCGCCATCCAGCTTCTTCTCGCGAAACTGCACGCACGTGGCCCCACCCTCCAAGGCCGCCTGCAGGACGGCGGGTGGCGTGGCGCCATCGACAATAACGTAAAGGGGCAGGCTCTCTTCGATCGGGCGGTTCCGACCCGGCCCGAACCCCGGCCAGGAGGAAAGCTGATCCAGAAGGACACCCTCGAAGGTGCCAGGGCCAGCGGCCAGGCGCGCTGCGGCCTCGCCGGCCTCGCCCAGCCAGCGCAGGGCGGCGACAGCGGCCCGGAATGGATCCGGCTCCACGGCTGCGGCCGCTCCTGCCAGGGCCGAGACCAGGCACCCCGAACCGGGGATGTCTGCCAGCCGCGGGTGCCCGGCGTGAACTTCCTCGATGCGGTCGCCGTCGCTGACCACGTCCACGGCCCCAGTGGCTGCCATCACGGTCTTCCACCGTCGCGCCCCGGCGGTTGCCGCCTCCCGAGCTCGGGGCAGATCGCCGGCAGTCAGGGAGTCGACGCCCTTCACCAGCGGCGCCAGCCCCGCCAGGAAGGCGATCTCGCCGGCGTTGCCGCGCACCAGGGTCACCTTCACCTGCTGCAGCAAGGTCTCCGCCGCCTGGTTCCGGGCCGCGGTGAAGCCGGCGCCCACCGGGTCCAGCACCACCGGCACTCCCGCCTCGTTGGCGGCCTGGCCGGCCTTGATCATGCTCTTCAACCACTCCGGCTGGAGGGTGCCGATGTTGAGCACCAGGGCTCCGGCCTGGCGGGCGATGTCGGCCGCTTCCTCACCAGAGTGGGCCATAATCGGTGAGGCGCCGGCGGCCAGGAGTCCGCGGGCGACCAGGCCCATGGTGACGAAGTTGGTGATGTTGTGGACCAGGGGCCGCCTTTCCCGCACCCGCCGAGCCACGTCGCGAGCCAGCTGAACCTGGGCCAGCTGAACCTGAGCCTTCACTGTGGTCTCCGCCATGTTCACGCGTCCTCCCTCGGTGTGGCTACGCGGTGCGGCCGGTAGGCCATGACATTGGTGGGACCGTGGCCGTGGCCCAGCCCGGGAGCGTTGGCGATGGCCACCGTGATCAACTCCTTGGCCTGGGCCACTGCCGCCCGCAGGGCCGTTCCCCTGGCCAGCCCGGCGCAGATGGCGGCGGAGAAGGTGCAGCCCGTGCCGTGGGTGTGGGGGGTGGAGATGCGCGGCGCCTCCAGCCAGTCGAAGCCGGAGCCGTCGTAGAACAGATCCCGCGCCGGGCCGTCCAGGTGCCCCCCCTTCAGCACCACCGCTCTGGCGCCGTCGGCGAGGATCCGCCGGGCGGCATCGAGCATGTCGGCTTCGCACCGAACCGGGCGGCCGGTCAGGACTTCAGCCTCGGGCAGGTTGGGCGTGACCACCTCCGCCAGAGGCAGCAGGTGTTGACGCAGAGCGACCTGCGCCCCGGCAGCCAGCAGCCGCTGGCCGCCCTTGGCCACCATGACCGGGTCCACCACCAGATGGGGCAGGTGGTGTTCCCGGACCTTGGCCGCCACCAGTTGGATGACCTCGTTGTCTGCCAGCATGCCGGTCTTGACCGCGTCAACGCCAATGTCGGTGACCACGGCGTCGATCTGCTGAGCGACGGCCTCCAGGGGCAGCGGCCAAACGCCCTGTACCCCCAGCGTGTTCTGGGCCGTGACCGCCGTCACCACCGACATGCCGAAGGTGTCGAGGACGGTGAAGGTCTTGAGGTCAGCCTGAATACCAGCGCCGCCGCCCGAATCCGAGCCGGCGATGGTCAAGGATCGAGCCAGCTTCATGGTGCATCTCTCCTGCTAATTGTGGAATGGAAACCAAAGTAAAGCACCGCCGGGAAAGACCGGCGGTGCTTTACTGCTGCCTCTTTCCCTGCGCTGGCATTACCCAGATCAGGTGCGACGGTCGGTGGCGGTGCAGCCACCCTCTCAGCCTGGTTCCCCAAGCTCCCGAAATTCAATTGTCTAGCTTGGATACTACTCCTGGATGTCCTCCCGGTCAATGGCCAGAAGCCCCTTTGCCAGAAGCCGCTTTGCCAGAAGCCGCTTTCCCGCCCCTACGTCTTTCGTACCGCGCCCGCCCGCTTGGGACTGACCGCCATCCAGCCGACCACGAGGATCATGGCGGTGGCGACGGCGAGGAAGACGGCCGCATACCCCAGCAGAGGAATCAGCAGCCCGCCCAGGAAGGGAAAGAGCAAGGTCGGCGAGGTCAGGGTGCCCTGCAGGCCGGTGTAGGTGGATCGGCGGCCGGAGGGCGCGATGTCGATGAGGGCCGTGTTGAAAGCCATGCCGCGGGCGCTGGCGGAGGCACCGAGCAGTGCGAAGGCCCAGGCGAACTGGGACGGCGCGAAAGCGCCCAGGGCCAGCCCGGCCAGGGGCACGACCGCCTCCAGGGCCACCGTCGCGCGCAGTAGGGTGCGGCTGCTGAAGCGGTCGTTCATCCAGGCCCAGAGCAGGTTGGAGAGGGCGGCCCCGGCCACCTGGAACATAACGAAGGTGCCGATGGATTCGCCCCCGAGGCCAAGCCGTTCGCGGGCGAAGGTCACGTAAAAGGGAAGGATGACCAGATCCAGGCTGATGAGGTTCTGCACCACGATCAGCTCCCGGAGGCGGAGGTCGCTGCGCCACAGGTCGCGGATGGTCTGAAGGTAGTGGCGCAGGGGTTGGCGCGGGGGCAGCTCACCTTCAATGGGTTCTCGGATCATGGTGAAGCCAAAGGTGGCCACCCCCAGGGCCAGAGCGGACAGCAGAAAGAGGTAGGCGTAGTTCACCGGGAAGGCGATGGCGGAATTGCCCAGGATGCGCTTGACCGCCAGCCCTGAGGAGAAGGCCAGGAGGCTTCCCAGGAGCTGGCGCAGGCCGAAGAAGCTGCCGCGGATTCGCGGTGGGATCGCCTTGCCCATGACGTCAGTGAAAGCCACGCCGGCCAAAGCACCGCCAACGGAGAAGATCAGAAGCCAGAAAAATAGCGAATAGAGGATAAGGCGTGGGTGCTGCTGCCCCAGCAGCAGGGTGCTGAGACCAAGAAAAAACCAGGAGGCAACGCGAGCGACGATGCCCCACACAAGCCAGGGTTTCTTGGCCGGTCGGGGGTCGAGCAGGGCGGAGAAAAAAAGCTGCGGCAAAACGGCCCCGCCCACCAGGATGGAGCTGAGCAGACCGATGTAAAACTTGGACTGCGATAGGAGGCCGATGTAGGCCGGCAGCACCGTGTCCGGATGGCTGAAGGCCATGCTTACGGCGAAGAAGACGCCGTGGATGACGCCGCCGGTGAAGTTGCGGACAGCGTAGCGCTCAGCGGTGACGCCGTGGGGCTCGCGCCTCTGGGGTGTGGTCTGTGACAAGAGGTCTGTCCCTCCGGGGGAGCGCCCGCTCACTGCAGGCGCCCCAGCTCCTGATTAGGGGCTCGTATCTGTCTGCGTTTTGGCCCAGGCGTACCAGGCCTGGGCAAACTGTTCGTAGGGGACGCCCAGAGCCTTGGTGATCGCCCGGCGCGTCAAGCGGTTGGTCTCATCCTGCTTCTCTGCGGCCGTAACCGGGTTGTAGGAGTGCCGGGCCACCAGCAGGGACTCGGCGTAGTGACGACTCCGCCCGCGATCGCGGGGCGGCTTCTCGGACAAACTCAGGCAACCCCAAGTTTGGCGTCCGAAGGCTCCGTCCGAGCCTGAAGGCAGTCTACTCCCCGATGCAGGATGTTGAAGGCTGCGTTGTGGTCTCTATCCGTCTTGAATCCACAGTGCGGGCACTCATGCACCCGTTCGCTGAGTTTCTTGGGGACCACACATCCGCAACTCGAACAGTTCTGCGAGGTGTTACCGGGATCGACTGCGATAACCACTCTCCCGGCTTGCGCCGCTTTGCTATGGAGAATGGTGAGAAACTGGGACCAATCCACGTCATGGGCGGCTTGAGCCAGATGGTGATTCTTAACCATGAACTGCGGCGAGATGTCCTCGTGAACGATGACGGCGTTCTCCCGGACCAAGGTAGTCGAAGCCTTTTGGTGGGCGTCCCGCCTTTGGTTGACTACCCGTTCATGCAACCGGGCTACCTGCCGTTTGGTTTCCTTGCGCCGATTGCTGCCCTTCTTCTGCCGGGCCCTATGCCGCTGGGCATCCGTTGGGTCTCCGGTCACGAAGATGTGCACGTGGTTAGGCATGACCTCCATTGCCTTGATTTCCAACCCCAGTTCTTAAGCCTTCTGGAGCAGGAGGGACTTCACAATGCAGTCTCCACTTCGCCAACCAAGACCTTACGCCGGTACTTCGGGCAGAACACGATGTGATACTGCAACGAATATACAGCCCCTGCGTTTCGAGCGTACCGATCATGCGTCATACGTTACGTATACGCCATAAACCTAACGTTGTCCCTGTGGGGTAGGTTTGGGCGCATTCATCTGCCAGCGGTCGCTGGCAGTCCTCTGCGCCAGTCACTATAGGCGCTGACGCCCTCGCCCTGCATGCTTTCCAGGTCCAGGGCCTCCAACTGCGGCAGGGTCCAGCGAGGCATGCCGTCGTTCAGGCGGTTCCCCGCGGGGCGGGTGGCCGCGCCGCCTTTCTTCGCCTCCTCCGCCCAGGAGGCCAACCCTTCCTGCAGCCAGTAGGGATGACCCCAGAACGGCCGCGGCCAAGACCAAGACCAGGGCCAGGGCCAGGGCCAGGGCCAGGGCCGGCGAGACGAAGTGCCGGCTGCGTGGAATGGGCAAGACTCAGACCTCCCGAGGCGCAGCGGCGCTGCCGCACGCTTAGCTCACAGACCGCGTGCTCCCGCCGTCGACGTAGACGGTGGTGCCCGTAACGTAGCTGTTTGCCGGGGAGGCCAGGTAGCATACGGCGCGGCCAAATTCCTCCGGGGTGCCGTAGCGGCCCAGGGGGATCTGCTGGGCGTTCTCGGTGCGAACCTCGTCGGCAGACCGGCCGGCGCGCTGGGCCCGCCCCTGATCCAGCTCGCGCACCCGGTCGGTGTCGATGCGGCCGGGAGCGACACAGTTGAGGAGGATGCCGTCCGGAGCCAGTTCAACGGACAGCGTCTTGATCAGCCCGACCACGCCCGCCCGGACGGAGTTGCTCAGAATCAGGCCGGCGATGGGCTGGCGGACCGAGGTGGAGGTGATGCTGACGACGCGGGGGGCGTCGCTCTTCTTCAGGTGGGGCAGGGCCTCGCGGATGGCGCGCACGGCGCTGAGCAGGTTGAGTTCAAAGGCCCCCTGCCAGGCATCGTCGTCCAGTTCCGTGAACAGGCCGGAGGGTGGGCCGCCGGCGTTGGTCACCAGGATGTCCAGCCGCCCGAACTCGGCCACGGTGCGGGCCACGGCCTGGCGGACATCCTCGGCCCGCCTGACGTCGGCGGCGACGGCCATCACCTTGCCGCCCGTGGCCCGGCTGATTTCCGCGGCCGCCATCCCGGCAGCTTCCTGACTCCGGCTGGCCACTGCCACCAGCGCGCCCTCCTGGCTGAGGCACAGGGCCGATGCCTTGCCCAGCCCGCGGCTTGCCGCCAGAACCAACGCCACTCTGCCCTTCAGACCCAGATCCATGTCGCATAACCTCCTCGCGCCGGGTATCGTTCCCGGCTGTAGCCCTAACGTTCGCCGCACGAGTTCTGATTCCTGCGCCGCCCGACGGACTGGCGAGCTTGGCGATGCGCTCTTGCGGCGGCCACAAGGTGACGCGCCCCGTCCGGGTTAGCGGCAAAATGAACGTGCAAGTAGGAGGCCAGCAGGTGGCCGCGGGTAAAGCCTTCTAACCTGGCCGGCGGGCGGCGCCCTTCCAGGCGATAGGCCGGGGGCCAGTCCGTGGGAGGACTGTCGGCCACCGACCAGTGAAACTCGTGGCCCGTCACCTCTGCCCCCGCAGGCCCCAGCAGCGTCGGTTGCAGCATGGTCGCGCGGGCGTAGCCAAGGACGGCCAGGCGCGGCTGCATGCGCACCGCTACGGGCAAGAGCCCCGCCATCGGCCAGTTCCGACCGTCAAGGTCGACGATGGCGCGGGAGAGGTACATCAGACCACCGCACTCCGCGTAGATGGGCAAGCCGTAGCCGTAGGCCTGGCCGATCTGCAGCTGCAGGCCCTGGTGAGCAGACAGCTCCTGGCGGTAAACCTCAGGGAAGCCGCCTCCGATGTAAAGCGCGTCCATATCGGGGGGCAGCGCGTCGCCGGCCAGCGGGCTGAAGAAGGCCAGTTCCGCTCCCAGGTTTGTCAGCAGGTCCAGCCCGTCCTGGTAATAGAAATGGAAGGCGGCGTCGCGGGCGACGCCAATGCGGCAGCAGGTCGGCTGGGGCGCGGCGGGAAAGGGCGATTTGTCCTCCGTCGTGTCAACCGGCCCCGCCTCCTGTGCCAGGCGCAGAATCGTCGCCAAATCCACCGTGGCCTCCACGAGATCCGCCACCTGATCAAGGTAAGGCGCCAGCGCGCTTTGGTCCAGAATGGGCACCAGCCCCAGGTGCCGCTCCGGCGCGCGGATGGCGCTGCGCCGGGGGAGATACCCGAGGGCCGGCACCCGGGTGTAGCGGGCCAGACTCTCTTGGAGAAGGCGATAGTGGCCTTCGCCGCCAACTCGATTAAAGACCACGCCAGCCAGGCGGAGCGCCGGATTCGATCCGGCGTAACCCTGCACCACGGCGGCGGCGCTTCGAGCCATGCCACCGGCATCGACGACCAGCACCACAGGAGTATCCAGCCACTTGGCCGCCTCGGCGGTACTGCCCGCGTCGCTGTCGGGGCCGGCGCCATCAAACAGGCCCATCACGCCCTCCACAATTGCCAGGTCGGCGCTCCCTGCGGCGCGGGCAAAGAGATGGCGCATGAGGGATCTGCCGCCCATCCAACCGTCCAAGTTGCGCGAGACCTGGCCGGCCGCTGCAGTGTGGTAGGTGGGGTCAATATAATCTGGGCCGATCTTGAACGGCTGAACTCGCAGCCCTTTTCGGGCCAGGGCTCGCATCAGCCCCAGGGCGACGGTGGTCTTCCCCACGCCGCTCTGCACTCCGGCCACCAGCAGTCGGGGGACACGCAAGACGGCCATGCCCCTCCCCCTTTCCAGCGTCGGTTCCGCCTCTGAACCTATCCTATTGGTTTACGCGCCAGCGGGCTGAGCGCCTGTGGGTCCAGGCACGCCTTCGGCGCTTTCCCGGCTTTCCTCGAACTGCAGCCGCCAGAGTTTGTAGTACAAACCCTGCTTGGCCAGCAGTTCCTGATGGGTGCCCTGCTCCCGGATCTTGCCCTTATGCAGGACGATGATTTGGTCGGCGTGCTGAATGGTGGAGAGGCGGTGGGCCACGATGAGGGTGGTGCGCCCGCGGGTCAGTTCCTGCAGGGCCGTCTGGATCAGGTGCTCGGTCTCGGAGTCGATGGAGGCGGTGGCCTCGTCCAGCACCAGAATAGCCGGGTCGAAGGCCAGGGCCCGCGCGAAGGCCAGGAGTTGGCGCTCGCCGGCGGAGAGGGTGGCGCCGCGCTCCGCCACCGGCTCGTCGTATCCTTTCGGCAGGCGGCGAATGAAGGGGTCGGCCCCCACGGTCTCGGCGGCGCGCCGCACGGCCTCGTCGCTGATGCCGGTAGCGTTAAGGCGGATGTTCCCCTTGACGTCGCCGGTGAAGAGGAACACGTCCTGCATCACCAGGCCGATGTGTTTGCGCAGGGATTCCTGGGTGACGTCGCGCACGTCGGCGCCGTCAACGCGCACGGTGCCCTTCTGCACGTCGTAGAAGCGGGAAACCAGGTTCATGATGGAGGACTTGCCGGCGCCGGTATGACCAACGAAGGCCACGGTCTGGCCGGGCTCCACCTTGAAGGAGACGTCGCGGAGCACGTGGTTGTCGCCCTCGTAGGCGAACCAGACGTGGTCGAACTCCACACTGCCGCGGAGACGGCTCAGCTGACGGGCGTCGGGCTTGTCGGCCACCTGCGGCTCCGTGTCCAGGAGCTGGAAAATGCGTTCCGACGAGGCCATGGCCTGCTGCAGGATGGCGAACTTCTCGGCCAGTTCCTGGATCGGCCGGAAGAACTGTTGGATGTAGCTGGTGAAGGCAATGAGCACGCCGAACTGCAGGGTGCCGCGGAGCACCTGGCCGCCGCCGTACCAGATGACCAGGGCCAGGGCGAACTGGGCCAGCAGGTCAAGCACCGGGCGGAAGACGGCAAAGACGTAGAGCTGCTTCATGCCGGCATCGAAATGAGCCCGGTTGATGGTATGGAACTCCTTGGCCTGCTCCCGCTCGCGCCGGAAGATCTGCACCACGCGCATGCCGGCGATGTTCTCGGCCAAGGTGGCATTGATGCGGGCCAGCTTCACCCGCACGTCACGGAAGGCGTTACGGGCCTTCTGCTGGTAGACAAACGTGACCAGGACCACGAGGGGCATCACCGCCAGGGAGAGGAGCCCCAGGTGCAGGTTGAAGCGCAGCATGACCACGGCGATGCCGATCAGGACGAAGACGTCGCGGAAGAGGTTGACCAGCACGCTGGTGTACATTTCCGAGAGCGCCTCGGTGTCATTGGCGACGCGGGTCACCAGCCGGCCCACCGGGTTCTTGTCAAAGAAGGCCAGGGGCAGGCGCTGCAGGTGGCTGAAAACCTGCTGGCGGATGCGGAAGACGATGCGCTGTCCGGTGAACTGCAGGAGGAGGGTCTGGACGTAGTTGAGGATCAGGCCGCCCAGCAACAGAGCCAGGTAGAGGAGAGCCAGATTGAGAATCGCGGGGGCGTCTCCCCCTTGAAAGATGTCGGCATCCTGCTGACTCAAGACTACGCCTTCGAGGGAGAAGGCCGGCGCCTCTGGCGGCGTCACCTGTACCGCAGCCAGGGCGTGGGTGGCGGCGAGGCGGAACAGCAACGAGTCAAGCCCAGGCGGAAGCCGTCCCGGCGGCACCGCCTGGGGTGAAGCGCCTGGCGGCCCAGGTCGCGGCGCTTTGGCAGAGAAGGCCTGGAACTCTGACCCCTGGGGCACGTGACCGGCAATCAGCACCTTCTCATTGCCGATCAGGAGGATTTGATAGGGGGCCGGGCTGGTGGCAGACCCAGCGCCTTGGCCCGGAACTGGCGGACTGGCCGTCACATCCGCGTAGGGTAGCCGCACGAAGTCCCGCCCTGCGAAGGAGTAAACACGACCCGCCCCCGCCGGCACCTGCCCCGCTGGATAGGCCTGCATGGGCTTGCCGACGCCGTTCAGGTGGTCATCGATGGCCACCTTCAGCAGGTAAGGCCGGGCCAGGTCGACGGCGGCAATGAAGCCGAGCAGCACGATGCATACCAGGATGATGCGCCAAAAGGGCTTGGCATAGGTCAGCAGGCGGGACATGAGCCTCGCGTCGTAGGCCTTGCCCAGGGCTTCTTCTTCGCGAAAGTCGTCCATGGTCGCCTCCTCACTCCGCGTCGATGGCTTCTTCGATTTGCTGTCGCTGGTAGATGTGGAAGTACTCGCCCTCCCGGGCCAGCAACTCCTCGTGGGTGCCATGTTCGATGATGCGGCCACGGTCCAAGACGATGATCTGGTCGGCGTTCTGGACCGCCACCACGCGGTGCGAGACGATCATCGTGGTACGCTCGCGCATCACCGGCTTGAGGCCGGCCAGGATGCGGGCCTCGGTGGCGGTGTCCACGGCCGACAGGGAGTCGTCCAGCACCAGGATGGGTGGGTTTTTCAGCAGGGCCCGGGCGATGCCGACGCGCTGCCGCTGGCCGCCGGACAAGGTGACGCCCCGCTCGCCCAGAAGGGTCCTGTAGCCGTGGGCGAACCCGCGGATATCGCTATCCACCTGGGCGATTTGGGCGGCGGTATAGACATCCTCTTCGCCCCAGTCGCCGGGGGCGAAGGAGATATTCTCGTAAATGGTCTTGCTGAAGAGGAAGGACTCCTGCGGCGCGTAACCGACGGTCCAGCGCAGGTCGGTCAGGGAAATCTCGGTGACGTCGGTGCCGTCGATGAACAGCCGCCCGGCTGGTGCGTTGTAGAGGCGCACCAGCAGGTTGGCCAGGGTGCTCTTGCCGCTGCCGGTTCGGCCAATGACGCCAAGAGTCTGGCCGGGCTCCACCACCAAGGAGACGCCCTGCAGGGCGTGGGGCAGGTTCGGGGCATAGCGGAAGCTGAGGTCCCGCACCTCGATGCGGCCCTTGGGAGCGTCCCGGTCGGACCAGACAGCGGGCACCTGGGGGATGGGAGCTTCCACGATGTCGGAGCGGGTGTCCAGGATCTCCTGGATGCGTCCCATGGAGGCGGTGCCGCGCTGGATGAGGTTGACCACCCAGCCGATGGCCAGCATGGGCCAGACGAGCATGCCCAGGTAACTGTTGAAGGCGACGAACATACCCAGGGACAAACGGTTCTGAAGCACCAGCCGGCCGCCGTAGCCGAGGACGATGACGAAGCCGGCGCCGGCCAGGAAGTTGATCAGCGGGTCCAGGAGGCCCTGGACCCGGATCATGTGCATGAAGGTGTCCAGATAGTTCTGGTTGGAACGCGTGAACTTGCCGATCTCCGCTTTCTCCTGGACGAAGGCCTTGACCACCCGCGCTCCGGCGATATTCTCCTGGGCCCTGTCGGACAGGGTGGAGAAGGCCGCCTGCACGTGGCGGAAGCGTTGGTGGATGAGGCGCCCAAAAATGCCAGCGGAAACGGCCAGTACGGGCAGGGGCAACAGACCCAGAACGGTGAGCCTCCAGTCGACGGAGGACAGCATTACCGCCAGGGTGGATACACTGAGGATGGTGGAATCGGCCGACA
>JAMDAP010000039.1 GCA_023484675.1 Bacillota bacterium | reverse complement strand
CTTCCAGTTGAGCGGGCAGGTGATCAGCAGCTTGCCGTAGGCCAGGCCGACGTTCTTGGCGTACCACTGGGCCTTGGCGGCCTTCTTCATCAGATCCTGGGGGAAAGCCTCGGTACCGGTGAAGACGTACGGGATATTGGTGGCGGCCATGATCTGGGGGGTGTCCTTGTGGTGGAAGGTCTTTCCGAAGGAGGTCGCGCCCGGGTGGGACGTGGAGGTCATGTGGCCCATAGGCGTCGAGTAGGACAGCTGGGCGCCGGTGTTCATATAGCCCTCGTTGTCATACTCAACGATAATCATCTTATGGTTGCGGAGCGCCGTGCCGATGGCCGGGCCCATGCCGATGTCCATGCCGCCGTCGCCGGTGACCATGACGAAGGTCAGCTCGTCGCCGGCCGGGGCCGTAATCTCGCCGCGGCGGACCTTTTCGTAGTACATCTCCACCGCGCCGGACAGGGTGGCAGCGCCGTTCTGGAACAGGTTGTGGATGTAGGTCACGCGGTGACTGGAGAAGGGATAGCCGGTGGTGACCACCATGGCGCAGCCGGTGTGGTAGAGCACCACGATGTCGCCCTCAAGGCCCCTGAAGAACTGGTCCAGGGCGCCGAAGATGCCGCAGCCGGGACAGGCGCCGTGACCTGGGGCGATCTTCTTGGCCTTGCCGGTCAGGGCGCGCGGGGGCGGCAGAACCACCTTGAGCTCGCCGGTGGCCTCATCGCGGTTGACCTTGACCAGGCCGGTATGGGTCTCCTCGTAGCTGAGGGGCGGCACAACGACGGTCGGCTTGTTGCCGGTGGTGGCGGTGGTGCCGTAGTAGTCGAAGGGCACAGCCACCTTGCCGGTTTCGGCCGTCTCCAGCGCGAGCCGGAAGAAGACCTCGGCGTCCTCGGGGTAGAAGTCCTTGCCGCCCAGGCCATAGATACGGGTCAGCACCTTGACGTTCGTCAGGCCGCCATCCATCAGCACGGATTTGATTTCCTGGCTGATCATGCCGCCGGCGGAGCCGTAAGAGTCGGCGCGCTCGCCCACCAGAACGGCCCTGGCGTTCTTGAGGGCCTTGCGGATCTCCTCGGCCGGGAAGGGACGGATGACGTTCAGCGCGAGCACGCCGACCTTGTGGCCCTGCGCCCGCATCTTGTCGGCCACGTCCTTGGCGGTATCGGCGGCGGAGCCGAGCAGGAAGACGACAGCGTCGGCGTCCTCGGTCCGGTAGGCGTCCACCAGGCCGTAGCTGCGTCCGGAGACCCGGGCATACTCGGCAAAGACGGACTGGGCCACGCGGCCGGCGGCCTCCATGGCCAGGTGCAGCTGGTACTTGTTGTTGATGAGGTCCGGGTCGTTCATGTAGGGTCCAACCGTGACCGGGTGACGCGGGTCCAGGGTGGTGACGGTCTCCAGGTAGGGCCCGACGAACTCCTGGACGGTCTGCTTATCATTAAAGTAAGACACGCGCCGCTTCTGGTGGCTGGTGAAGAAGCCGTCGTAGGCCACGATGACCGGCAGCCGCACGTCGGGGTGCTCCGCCAGCCGCGGGGCGATGACGTTGAAGTCGTAGACCATCTGCGGGTTGCGGGCCATGATGATCGGCCAGCCCGCGTGGATGGCGAAGTACAGGTCGCTGTGGTCGCCGCGGATGTCCAGCGGGCCGGACACGGCGCGGCAGACCAGGTTCAGGACCATTGGCAGGCGGGAGCCGGACTGCACCGGCAGCTGCTCCAGGGAGTACAGCAGGCCGTTGGCGGATGTGGCGTTGACCACGCGGCCACCGCCGGTGGAGGCGCCGAAGCAGATGCCCGCCGCGCCGTGCTCGCCGTCGGCAGGGATCATGGTGATGCTGTGCTCCCCCTCCGCCTTCATCTCGTCCAGAAACTCGGCGATTTCCGTGGAAGGCGTGATGGGGTAGTAGCCCATGACGTGGGGATTGATCTGAGCGATGGCCACGGCGGCCATCTCGTTACCGGATTTGAAGTCCTGCTTCTGGGTGGGTTTCCCCTTCAGCAGGGCGGATTCTTCCTTGCGGACTACGGCCATGACGACTCACCTCTCCTTGCTTGGGCTAGAAGTGCAGAACCAGGTTGCGGGGCGCGCGGTGCTGTTCGGCGTAGCCTTCGTTCTCACGTGCCGCCACCAGAGCGTCAAACGGGCAGGCCTCCACGCACTTCAGGCAGCCCTTGCAGTACTGGTAGTCAATACCCTTCAAGACCATGGCCGGCCGGCCGCGCTTGTCCTGACCCTCTTCCCAGGTGAAGCAGAAGTCCGGGCAGACCAGGTCGCACTGAGCGCAGTCTGTGCACTTTTCGCGGATGAACTCAGGCAGGAAGCCCTGCCGGGAGGCGGACAGGTCCTTCAGGGCAGAGTTGCCGGGGTTGACGATCGCGCCTCCCATGGGCGCATCCAGGTATCCGTAGAGGGGGCCGGGCTTGGCAAAGGGCTTGGGCTGAGCGCCTGGCGCAGCCTTGAACTTCACCAGCTTCAGTTCCTCGTAGCCGCGGTCGAAGGTGCGCAGGTTGGCGGCCACCAGCTGCGGGTACTTTTTCTCGAAGGTCCGCTTGATGGCATCACGCACCACATCGGGATCGATGAAATCGGCAACGCGGGCGATGGCGCCCAGCATGGCCGTGTTGACTCGCGTCTTCTCCTCGACGGCGATCTTCAGCGCGTCAATGACGCCGATGGTACCGGCCTCCAGCCCGAGCTTTGCCTTCATCTCTTCTGGGCTGCGGGTGGTGTTCAGCAGAATGATGCCTTCGGGACGCAGGCCCGCCGCCACCTTTTCGGTCTTGATCAGCGCCTCGTGGAACACGGCCACCAGATGCGGCTGGGTAACCGGCGCCGCCGTGCGCACCTCCTGATCGGGTGCGCACAGCCGCACGAACGATTTCAACGGCGAACCCTTCTTCTCTGACCCGTAAGACGAGAAGTGGGCGCCGTTCAGCCCCTGGCCCAAGACCCCCGCTTCGGCAAGGATCTGTCCAGCCAGATGCGCCCCCAGGCCACCGATGGATTCAAAGCGCATTTCGTAAAAGCCGTACTCGTCGGTGACCGTGGGGAGCATTCCTTTGGACATGCTCAGTCCTCCTCCTAGGCCCTGCCACACGCCAAAGTCAGGCGAAGGGCGGTTCCGCTCCGTCACCTGGCTCTCGAACCTGCAACAAGGCATGGTGTGATCAATGGAATTAACAAAGCAACCGCTTGGTTAATCCCCTGTTTCTACCCACCATTATCGCTTAGGTACGTCCCTTTGCCTAGACCCAAACGGCATTTCGTCTCGAAAAAACAGCATCTCACTGACTCAATCCGGCATCTCGTGGCGCGGTTGGAGCCGCCGAACTACCTGTGAAAACGCTACACAGGCATTTCTACTGGCGGCACTTCCGCCGGATTACCGCTGCGCAGTTCGGCCGTGATGATACCGCCCAGGATAAGACCGGCGGCCAGAAGGGAGCGGGCGGTCACCGCCTCGCCCCAGAGCAGGATGGAAAAGAGGCCCGCGAACATGGCCTCCGCACTGAGAATGACTGCCGTGTGGGAGGGTGGCGTCAGGCGCTGGGCCGCGGTCTGAACGGAGAAGGCCAGGACCGTTCCCACCAGGGCACCATAGACAATGGACCCGGCCGAGAAGGCGGTCAGGCCGGTAGGCGCCGGCTCCAGCAGCAGGGCCATAACCACGTTGCCCGCAGCAGCCACCCCAATCTGCAGGACCGCCAGGGCCAACGGGTCGGTCCCCCGGCCCAGCTTGCTGATGGCCACGATATGGCCCGCGTACAGAAGGGCGCAGATCAGCGTTAGCAGGTCGCCCAGGGCCAGGTGCAGGCTGCCGTTGAGCGACAGCAGGCCAAGGCCGGCCGTGGCCAGCACGGCGCCAACCAGGGCGTTGTAGCCAGGGAATCGCCGCGACAGGCCCCACTGCAGCAAGGGCACCAAAACGACGTTGAGCCCGGTGATGAAACCGGACTTGCCGGGCGTGGTGTACTGCAGCCCGACGGTCTGGGTGGCAAAGGCGCCGAACAGAAAGAGGCCGATGATCAGGCCGTTGCGCCACTCCCGCCGGCTGAGGCCGGTCAGCCGCCGCCCGGCGATGAGCAGCATCACCAGCAGTGACAGGGCAAAGCGCAGCGCCAGATAGTAGAAGGGCGTCATTTGGCCCAGGGTCCACTTGATGACCACAAAGTTGAAGCCCCAGCCAAGGGCCACCAGGAACAAGGCGCCGTCGGCCAGCCAGGAGGTGTAGGAACGCTTCAAGAGCCACCCTCTCTTCAAACCTAGGGGCACGAAATTTCCCAGGCTTTCGGCGGCGTCACCGGCCATTCCTCCTTGCGCCGGCCTTGCGCCGGGCCGCCATTTCCTGGTTGTTGGTGGGAGGTTCTGGTGGGGGGTTATGGTATGTGGCATGAAAAAGCGCGTGCATTTCCCCCACAAAGATTTTATAATAACATGTAGTTTAAATGCCGAGCGTTCCCCTCCGGCGAACGGTAGGAGAACGCCGCCGAATGGCGGCAGGGCCCGGCGACAAGCACATGGCCCCTCGGAGGGCTGCCTGGGAGGGAATCACTTTGACGAGCACCGACTTCACTTGGAAGGTGGGTGGGGCGCAGGGAGAGGGCATCGACTCCACCGGTGAGATCTTCGCCCTGACCCTGCATCGCCTCGGCTATTACATCTACACCTACCGCCACTTCATGTCCGTGATCAAAGGCGGCCACACCAACTACAAGGTGCGGGTCTCGCCGGTGCAGCGGCGCCACCGCGGCGACGGCCTGGACCTGCTGGTGGCCTTTGACCAGGGCTCCATCGATTTCAGCCTGCCGGAGATGAATCCCGGCTCGGCTATCATCTACGACTCGACGGCCTTTGACGCCCGCGTTCCGGCAGGCCGCGACATGACCCTGATTCCGATCCCGCTGACCAAGATGGCCCGGGACATGGGCATGGTGATCATGAAGAACATGGTGGCCATCGGCGCCTCCGCCGCGTTGGTGGGCCTGCCTGCGGATGCCTTTGAGGACTATCTGCAGGAACGCTTCGGCAAGAAGGGCGGCCAGATCGTCGAGACCAACCGGCAGGTGCTGGCCGCCGGCTATAACTACGCCCGGTCGAGCACCGACTGGCGCCACCCGCTGCCGGAGCTGCCCGCCGCCGGCCGGGGCAAGAAGCGGCTCTTCCTGCACGGCAACGACGCCGTCGCCCTGGGGGCGGTCAACGCCGGCTGCCGCGTGGTGGCCGCCTACCCCATCACCCCGGCCACAGAGATCCTCTACTCGGTGCTGAAGCTGCTGCCCAAGTACGGCGGTGTGGTGCTGCAGGCCGAGGATGAGATCGCCGCCTGCCAGATGGCCATCGGCGCCAACTACGCCGGCGTCCGGGCGATGACCTCCACCTCCGGCCCCGGCCTGTCGCTGATGGCCGAATCCCTGGGCCTGTCAGGCGTCTCCGAGACGCCGCTGGTTATCGTCGACGTGATGCGGGCAGGGCCGTCTACCGGCATGCCCACCAAGACCGAGCAGGCGGACGCCTTCCACGCCGTCTACAGCGCCCATGGCGAGATCCAGCGCATCGTGCTGGCCCCGGCCACCGTGGAGGACGCCTTCTACGACATGCAGCGCGCCTTCAACCTGGCCGACAAGTACCAGGTACCGGTGATCGTCCTCGTCGACATGGTGCTGGGCCTCTCCAAGCAGACCGTCGAGGTCGATGATATTGACTTTGACCGCATCGCCATTGACCGTGGCAAGCTGCTCACCGCCCAAGCGGACGTGGATGCAGTCGTGGCCCGGCTGGGCGAATACAAGCGCTATGAGCTGACCGAAGACGGCACCTCGCCCCGCGCCCTCCCTGGCCTTAAGAACGCCGTGCACATGGTCCTTTCCTACGAGCACGACGAGGAAGGCAACGAGATGGAGGACCGCGAGATGCGGGTAAAGCAGACCCGCAAACGCTTTGGCAAGATGCAGACACTGGATGTGGCGGAGTGGGCCCTGCGCCGCACCGGCCCCGAGAACCCGGACCTGCTGCTCGTCGGTTGGGGCTCCACCGACGGCCAATTGGAGGAAGCCCGCGAGGAGCTGGCCAAGGGGGGACTCAAGGCGGCCCACCTGCAGGTCGGCGCCCTGCACCCGCTCCCGGCTGCGGCCTTGCGTCGGGAGATCGAGGCCGCCGGCAAGGTGCTGGTGTTCGAGAACAGCTATGAGGGCCAGCTGCTGCAGCTGATCAAGCAGAAGGTCGGCCACTTCGGCAATGTCCAGGCCGGCCTGAAGTTCAACGGCGACCCCTTCTACGTCCACGAGGTCGTCGCCATGGCCGAGGAACTGACCGCGGCAACCAAGGAGGTCGTGTAACATGGCGCTCAATCTGGTGACGGAATACAAGGAGCACGCCCAGACGTCCACTTGGTGCCCCGGCTGCGGCGACTATGCCGTGGTGGCGGCGATGCAGAAGGCCCTGGCGGCCCTTGACCTGGCGCCCCATCAGGTGGTGGCGGTGACCGGCATCGGCTGCTCCGGCAAGTTCAACTACTATCTGGGGGCCAACGGCTTCAACTCCCTGCACGGGCGCTCCCTGCCCGTGGCCCAGGCGGTGAAGATCGCCAACCGCGGCCTGACCGTCATCGCCGCCGGCGGCGACGGCGACGGCTACGGCATCGGCATCGGCCACTTCATGCACGCCATCCGGCGCAACGTGGATATCACCTACGTGGTCATGGACAACCACATCTACGGGCTGACCACCGGCCAGACCTCGCCGACCTCCAAGAAGGGCTTCGTCACCAAGACCACACCCGGCGGCGCGGCGGAGTACCCGATTCGCCCCTTGGAGCTGGCCCTGGCCGGCGGCGCGGGCTTTATCGCCCAGGGCTTTTCCGGCGACCCCAAGCAGCTGGCCGAGATCATGAAGGCCGCCATCCAGCATAAGGGCTTCTCCCTGGTCAACGTCTACAGCCCCTGCGTCACCTTCAACCACGAGGAAACCTACGACTGGTGGCGCCAGAACCTGGTCAACCTGGACGAGGTCCCGGACTACGACCGCACCGACCGGGCCACCGCCTTCCGCTACGTGTTCGAGCATGGCGGCCTGCTGCGGGGCATCGTCTTCCAGGAGGAGCGGCCCGACTACCAGGCCGAGCTGCCCAACTATGCGGCCGAGCCCCTGACGTCCCAGGACCTGACCCAGCCGCGGCGCGACCGGGAAGATCTCCTGGCGGAGTTCATGTAGCTCACGCTGATGGAGGCCTCTGTGTTTAGCCCGACGGACTGGCCTGGAACGGCTTTCAGTGGCGTAGCATCGGCAGCCTGGGGCTGCCGGCCCTTGGCTTTCCCTGCCGACAGGAAACGGGGCGGAATCACGCATCTTCGACAAGAACAGACAGCATCTGCTTGCAACCCATGTGAAGACAGCGTATAATACAGTTATTACCTTATTAACCAACAAGCCATACATTTTGGAAAGTGAGCGCCTGAAGGAAACGTTGTCACCGTGTTGCCAACAGAGGTGGTCTCGTGACTTTCGACACTTTGCTGGCTTTGTTACAGGGAGATGCCGAAGGCCGGCGTTTGCCGTTCTTCCGTGCGGTTCTGGGCAGTTTGCTTGAAGCCCTCCCGGGAACGCTGGCCGGCGCCTGGCTCCTGCGCGCGCCCGCCGGCGTACAGGGGGAGCTTTCAGGCGGCCAAACCCTCCCCCAGGGCGCTGCGGCTCGGCTGGCGGCAGCCATGGCAAACGCTCAGGGCCCGGTGCTGGGCGACGCCGGCTGCGAGCTGGGCCGGCTGTGCCAAGAGGCGATGGCGCCGGTGCTGGATCCGGAGGCGCAGCCTCACTTCCTTCTCTTGCCTGCGGCCGGGCACGGCTCGCCGGGGACTCTTGATTTCCTCCTGGCCGGTATCCCCGTGCGAGGGTTTGGCCTGCTTGGGGCGGAAACCTGGCGCCTGCTGCAGGCAGCCCTGCGAGTCCCCGGCTCAGAGCGGGACTGGGAGCGGCGGTACCTGGCCATGCACGAGGCCGTTGCCTCCCAGGCGGCGACCGCCGGTGGAGAAACGCTGTTCAGCCGGGCGGTGCAGGCCCTTCAAGACATCTTCCCCGAGGATTTCGCCCAGGCGTTCCTTGTGGATGGGAACCAGACTCGCCTCCAATTTATCGCGGCTACCGCCCAAGGGGAGGCTGCGGCGGCCGCGGGGCCAGATTTGCGTAGCCACCGGATCGCCGAGCACGTGGCCGGTACGGGGGAGAGCGTGCGGGTGGATGACGTGCGGACGGACTCCCGCTTCCCCCCGTACCTCGCGGGCCGGTCGATCCGTTCGGAACTCGTCGTGCCCTTAAAGGCGGGCAATGAGCTCCTGGGCGTGCTCAGCCTTGCAAATCCAGCGCCCGGGCGGTTTACGCAAACGGAGGAGCGTTTTCTCGGCGGCGTCGCCAGCCACCTCAGCCATGCCTCCGCCAACCTGCGGAACCAGAAGCGCCTGCAGGATGCCTTTCTCGGAACCATTACCACCCTGGCCAACATGATTGAAGGGAAGGACGACTATACCGGCGGCCATTGCCAGCGGTTGGCCGAGATGGCTCTGGCCATCGGGATACGCCTGGGGTTTGACGAGGAACGGCTGAACACCCTCACGTATGCGGCCATCCTCCACGATATCGGCAAAGTCGCGATCCCCGACGCCATCCTCAACAAGCCGGGGCGGCTCACCCCGAAAGAGTATAGAATCATGCAGGAGCACCCGGTAATCGGCCGGCGGTTGCTCGAACAGATCGACCTGTTGCGTGCCGCCGCGCCGATCGTGGAGCAGCACCACGAGCGGGTGAACGGCAAGGGCTATCCCTACGGCCTGAAGGGTAAGGACATCCTGCTGGAGGCCCGCATTATTACGGTCGTTGACGCTTTCGACGCGATGACGAGTACCCGCCCCTATCGCCGGGCGCTGCCGAAGTTCGAAGCCGTCGCCCAACTGCGGGAGGGAGCCGGGAGCCAGTTTGATCCCGAAGTCGTGAACGTTTTTCTAAATCATGTGGCGGGCGGAGGGATCATGGCCCTGGCGCTCCCAGGGAGGTCTAAAGATGTCTGATCCGAAAGTCGCATGGAATAATGAGGAGTTGGCCGGGCTCTCTGACGTGCTTGACGCGGTCGAGCGGCACCCGGAGATCAGACCCCAGGCGGCGTTGCCCGGGAGCGCGCCAAGCCCCATTCTGATACCCGTTTTGCGGGAGGGGATCGCCCGAAGGGATCTGAGCACCTTTCTCGAGGCCGTGGGCGAGCGGGCCAAGGGGCTGATACAGAGGGGCGCGTCCTTCTACGACGTGATTCAGACTCTCTTTGCTTTTTCTCGCCCGCTGTACGATGCATTGGGGGCGGATCACGCAGGAGACCTGGCCCGGCTGCTCCGAGCCATCCGGGCTTTCAGCCGACTCAAGGAAGAGATCTCGCATCGGGCGGGAGAGGTGTTTGCGGCTCAGCGCGCCCAGTTGGTGGAAGAGGAGCAGCGGAAGATCATCCGTGAGCTCTCAACCCCGGTCATCCCAGTCTGGGACGGCATCTTGGTCATGCCGCTGGTGGGGCTGGTGGACAGCAGCCGGGCCAAGCAGATGATGGAGCATCTCCTGAACCGCATCAGCCTCCTGGGCAGCCGGATCGTCATTCTTGACGTGACCGGCGTCCCGTCCGTCGATTCCGCGGTGGCCGATCACTTCATCCGGACGACCAGGGCGGCCCGGCTTGTCGGCGCCCGGAGCATCATCGTCGGCATCAGCCCCCAGGTGGCGCAGGCCATGGTCCGGCTCGGCGTGTCGCTGGAGGGCGTGGAGACATACGGCGACCTGTACTCCGGCCTGCAAAGGGCCCTCTCCTTGCTCGGCTATACCGTGACGAGGGAGCCGCAATGAACATCCCCATCCTGCAGATTGAAAGATTCCTCATCGTCTCCGTGCAGGGCGAACTGAAGGACAACGACGTCGCTGCCCTCCAGCAGAACCTGCTTGAGCGCCTGCGGCGGACCGAAGCTGCCGGGGTCTTGATCGACCTGACGGCCGTCGAGTTGGTCGATTCGTACATGGGGCGGCTGTTGCGGGATACGGCGGCCATGATCCGCCTGATGGGCGTTCCCACCGCGGTGGTTGGCCTCCGGCCGGCGGTGGCCATTACCCTGGTCGAATTGGGGCTGGATCTTCCGGGTATTCACACCGACCTCAACCTGGAACGGGGACTGACATGGCTAAGAACGCAAATACGCTAGCGGGGGACACGGCGTCGCTCAGCATTAACATCCAGGGCCGTGACGAAATGGTCATTGTGACGGCCCGCGGCGCCGCCCGGGAACTGAGCCGTGAGTTGGGTTTTGGCATTGTGGACCAGACCCGAATCGCAACGGCAATTTCGGAAATCATCCGGAACGTGGTCCTGTATGCGTCGGAGGGAGAGGTCCAGTTTCGGGTCATCGAGGAAAACGGGCAGCCCGGACTCGAAATGGTGGTCGTGGACCAGGGGCCGGGGATTGCGGACGTGGAGCGGGTGCTTCGGGGAGGTTACTCGACGGGAAATGGTTTCGGCCGCGGGATCAGCGGCGCCCGTTCGCTAATGGACGATTTTGAACTGCAGAGCGAAGTGGGAAGCGGGACGCGCGTCTCGATGCGAAAGTGGCTGCGGTAAGGGAGAGTCGCCTCATCCCCATTCATAAGGAGGTCGACGTGTACCTGGCCCGGGCCCAGGCCCGGGCGATGGCGGAGGCAATGGGCTTTGACCGCTATGCCGTCACGGAAATGGAGACCGCCGTCTCCGAACTGGTGCAAAACGTGCTTCGCTACGGGGTGTCCGGAGAGGCATGGCTACGGCGTTCAGGCGGCGTGTTTGAAATCATCTGCGGCGATCGGGGACCCGGTTTCCGGGGAACGGCCGGCACCCCGCCCAAGGGGCTTGGCATTGGCCTGACGGGGGTCCGCCGGCTGATGGATACGGTCGCCCTGTTCGATATGGACGGTGGCGGCGCCCGGGTGACGGCTCGCCGCCGCCTGCCTGGCGCCGGGCCGGAGCAGGAGCCGGCCGGCCGCCGGACGACCGTTGCTGTGGCCCTGCGCCTGGCAGAAGGAGAGGCCGTTTCCGGGGACGGCTATCTGGTGGTCCAATCGGCCGCAGGACTGCTGATCGCCGTCATCGACGGGCTGGGCCATGGTGAGGGGGCGGCTCGCGCTGCCGACACGGTTCGGAGCTATCTGACAGGTCACGCGGCCGATCCGCTTTCCGACCTGCTGCAAGGCGCGCACGAAGCAGCCCGGCCCACCCGGGGGGCGGTGGTCGGGCTGGTCCGACTGTCCGGCGAAGTCGCGTCGTGTGCCGGGATCGGCAATATCCGCACCGTTGATCTCACAAGCGGCCGGGAGATTCCCAGCCTGCCGGGATGCCTGGGCGTTCACTGGCCTGGCGCACGGGAAGAGCGGTTGCCCTTCTCGGCAGGGTCTCGCCTCCTCCTGACGACCGATGGGGTGCCGCCGGATGGGGTGCCGCAGCGAGCAGACGGACCGCTTGGGAACCTCGTGGAAGGCCTGGTCGCGCAGGCCGACGGGCGGGATGACGCGCTGGCGCTTGCATTTGAGCATCCGCCGGAGTGAACACGGCTATGAGCCGTCAGAACAGAAGCGGCCCGGACACCACGTACTGCTCTAGCTTTCCGAACGGCCCCGTCGTCAGGAAGTGTGAATACCCGCCCAACTGAAACCCGCTGGCAAGCGCGAATCGAATGGCCTGATGGTTCGACCCCACAAACTTGAGCGACGCCTTCCCCGAGCGTTCCAGCGCGTCCCGGCAGGCCAGGGTCAGCACGGCTTCGCCGTCGGCCGAGTCCACCCAGGCGGCAGGGGCGACCTCGCCGGAGTCCAGGACGTAGTAGTAGCCGCAGGGCCTGCCGTGGTGCAACACCAGGCGCCCGTGCCGGAAGGGCTGGCCCGCCCAGAATTTGTGGTCCTCCTCTCGGGCCGTGGCCCGCACTTCCTGGTCGATGGGCATCGCATCCGCTGGCTCAAGGGGGCGCATTTCGTTCCCTTGGGGAACCTCCGGAAGGGCGAGGCGGCTGCCGTCGCCGCTGAATTTGAGGAGCTGCGTGCCGGGCAACATCCCCAGCTTCATGTAGGTCGCCATGGCCGTGGCATCCACCGAGGACCAGACGCAGAAGACCTTCGCCGCCTGGGCTTCGCCCATCGCCCACACCCGGCGAAGGAGCGGCCCCCCGATCTTTTGCTTCTGCAGCTCCGGCAATACCCAGAAGCCGGATAAGAACCAAATGCCGTCCCGGACCACGGCGTGACAAACGGCGGAAAGGCGTCCATCCACTTCGGCCACGTCAAAGATGCCGGTGTCCAGGACGTGCTGGAACCCTGCCTGGGCCACGGCCGGGTCTTCCTGGGGCACCCCCAGGTTGTTGCGCACCAGCATGTGGTAACGCGTTGTCACGTAGACACGGACCGCCTCCGGCAAGTCCTCCGGCCTGGCAGCGCGGTACAACACCTCTCCCACTGAATACCACCTCTTCATCGTACAGACTGTGCCCCTGCTTGGGAGAAGGCAACGGCAACAGCCCCGCCTGTCATGACTATGGCAGCATCCGAGAAGCCCCACCTCCGGAGTGGGGCTTCTTCCTTGGCCGCGCCAGGTGGGCCACGGCAGTCCGGGAAAGCTGCGCCTTGTCTAGTGGCCGCGGATTTTGCGCAGGGCCGCGGTGTCCAGCTTTTTGACCACGGCGGAGATAAGCTTGGAGGCGTTTTCCAGGTCGTCGCGGTGGATGATGGACGCGGCGCTGTGGATGTAGCGAGCCGGGATGGCGATGTTCAGGGCGGGGACGCCCTTGTTCCAGAGGTGGATGCGGCCGGCATCGGTCGCCCCACCGGTGATGTAGTCGAACTGGTAGGGGATGCCCTCGGCGTCGGCGATCTCGCAGACGTAGTCGCGGAGGTCTCGATGCGGCACATGGCCGGCGTCGTAGATGGAGATGGCCGGGCCCTTGCCCATCTTCGACATGGCTTCGTCCGTCTTAACCCCGGGGGTGTCGCCGGCAATGCCCACATCCAGAGCGAAGGCGATGTCCGGCTCCACCAGCCAGGAGCTGGTCTGGGCGCCGCGCAGGCCCACTTCCTCCTGCACTGTGCCGCCGCTGTAGAGTACGTTCGGATGCTTCTCGCCCTTAAGCAGGTCCAGCACCTGGACGGCGACGGCGCAGCCGGCGCGGTTGTCCCAGGCCTTGGCCAGCATCAGCTTCGGGTCCACCAGCGGGGTGAAGGGGCAAATGGGCACAACGGCGTCGCCCGGCCGCACCCCGACCTTCTCCGCCTGCTCCTTGCTGGTGGCGCCGATGTCGATGAACATCTCCTTCTTATCCGCCGGCTTCTTGCGCTCTTCCGCCGACAGCAGGTGCGGCGGCTTGCTGCCCACCACACCGGTGAGCACGCCCTGGCGCGTGTGAACGGTCACCCGCTGGGCGAGCATGACCTGCTCCCACCAGCCACCGAGGGTCGTGAACTTGATGAAACCCTCGTCGGTGATGCGGGTCACCATGAAGCCCACTTCGTCCATATGCCCGGCAATCATGATCCGAGGACCGCCGGCCTGGCCGATCTTTTCCACGAAAATGCTGCCGAGGTTATCCTCCGCGATCTTGCCGTGGGGCTCAAGGTAGCGGCGCATGATCTTCCTGACCTCGTCCTCCTGGCCCGGAACGCCGGGAGCCTCGGTCAGTTCCTGGTACAGTTGCAGATTCTTGTCCAATATGTCCCCTCCTCGTAAAACAACACACATCAAGAACTGTTCTCGTTTGGCCGCGGAATATCCTGCCAGAGCCGAAGGAATCATGGGAAGCCCTGGCACATGCAAAAGCCCGCGGCTTGGCCGTGGGCGTGGCCGCGGGCGTGGGCGTGGGCGTGGGTCTCTAGCTCCATTATACCAGGCGGGCGGGGGCACGATAAGCCTGTTTCTTCCTGCTTCTTCCACCTATACTGAAGGAGCTTCCCCCGGCCGCTACGTGGGCAGCCTGAGGAACCAGCGAAACGGGAGGGATGTCCGTCGTGGGAGAGTATGCCCAACTCCTTCGAAGCAACCGTGCTGGTCCTGGAATCGGCGGTCCAGAAAACGGTGCCGGCGGAACTGTACGGGCGGGTTTCATCCCTCCGCCTGTTGACGTTTACTCTCGGGTCTTTGGTGGGAGTAGGACTGGGGTCCGTGGCGGCAGAGTGGCCGGCCACGTACCCGTTGGCCATCGGCGGTGCCGTAATGGCTGCGACCGGCATGGTGCTGGCAGGGTGGCGGCCGGTGTTTACAGTCGACGTTGAGCCGTCCAATGTCAAGGAGTGATGCCTAACGCGGCCTTTTGGCGGCGGCGCAGCGACGGCACAGCCCGAAGAGTTCGAACCGCCGTTCCTCGACGCTGAAGCCCAGGCGCTGGGCCACACGCCGCTCCAGGTCGGTCAGGGCGCCGTCTCCCTCCACGTCCTCCACCTGGCCGCACGCCCGGCAGATCACGTGTACGTGGAAATCGGGGTTGCCGTCGTAACGGTTGACGCCCTCACCCAGATCCAATTGCTGAACCAGCCCCTTCCTGGTGAGCACTTCCAGGGCGTTGTAGACGGTGGCGCGGCTCATGGTTGGGTAGCGGGGATTGAGACCCGCGAAGATCGTGGCAGCGGTGGGGTGAATGGGGTGCTCCACAAGGTACTGGTAGACCGCCAGGCGCTGGGCCGTGGTCCGAATCCCCTTGGCCGCGAAGAGCTCGCGCACGTCCTGCACGGGGCGGGACACTGTGTGATGCGTCCGGTTCAGTTGCCGGCGTGACAAGGTTGTTCATCCCCTTCAGGCTTTCGGAGTGCCGCGGCGGCCCGCTGCCAGCCTCTCCTTAGACCCGCTCCAAGCAAAGAATGCCTCTAAATTCTATTCTAACTGTAGCCAACGCGACTACAATGCGTCAAGAGCCATGAAATAGCCCAAAAGGGCTATTGGAAAACCCGACAAAATACCGGAAACTAGTTCTTAGAAGCAATCTTATCTTATATTAAGTCCAACCTTGGAGGAGGAATCCCCCGCCATGGACACCGTCCTGCTTTCCCGCATCCAGTTCGCCTTTACCGTCGGCTATCACTACCTTTTCGTCCCTTTGAGCCTCGGCCTGTCGCTGGTAGTCATGCTCACCGAGCGTCGCTACTACAAGTCCGGGCTGGAGGTGGACAAGGCTGCGGCGGCCTTCTGGACCAAGCTCTTCACCACCACCTTCGCCATCGGCGTGGCGACCGGCATCACCATGGAGTTCGCCTTTGGCACCAACTGGGCCAACTACTCGCGGTTCGTGGGCGACATCTTCGGCGCCCCCCTGGCGGCCGAGGGCCTGTTTGCGTTCTTCCTGGAGTCGACCTTCCTGGGCGTCCTCCTCTTCGGGCGCGAGCGCGTCTCGAAACGATTCTACTACGTCTCGTCCTGGCTGGTCTTCATCGGAGCCCACCTTTCCGCCCTCTGGATCATCATTGCCAACTCCTGGCAGCAGACCCCGGCAGGCTTCAAGGTGGTGGACGGCCGGGCCGTGCTCACTGATTTCTTCGCGGCTGCCCTGAATCCATCCACGCTACCCCGCTACACCCACGCCGTCGTGGCCACCTGGGTGGCCGGCGGCTTCGTGGCCGCCGGCATCGCCGCCTACTACCTGCTGCAGGGGAGGCACATCGCCTTCGCCCGCCGGGCCATCGCCGGCGGGCTGGCCCTGGCTCTCGCGGCATCTCTGGCCATGCCCCTCCTCGGCCACTGGAGCGCCATCCAGGTGGGGCAGACGCAGCCTGCCAAGATGGCCGCCTTCGAGGGCATCTTCAAGACCGAAAACGGCGCCCCCATGGCGCTCATCGGCTGGGTGGACGAAAAGAACCAGACGGTCCGCGGCATCAAGGTGCCCTACCTGCTCAGCCTGCTTCTGACCCTGGACCCCAACGGCCGGGTCACGGGCCTCGACCAGTTCGCACCCGGCGACCGGCCACCGCTGCAGCTCACCTTCCAGAGCTACCACCTGATGATCTTGCTGGGCCTTTACTTCGTCGGGCTGGCTGCGTTCAGCCTTTACCTGCTCTGGCGCCGCAAGCTGGAGAGCACCAGGTGGGTGCTGAAAGCCCTGCTTTACTCGATCCCACTGCCCATCCTGGCCAGCCAGGTCGGCTGGATGGCGGCCGAGGTGGGCCGCCAGCCGTGGATCGTCTACGGCCAGTTGCGCACCGTGGACGCTGTGTCCGCCGTGGTGCCGGCAAGCCATGTAGCGACAACGCTGGCCGTATTCGTTGCTCTCTACGGCCTGCTCTTCGTGGGCTGGCTACGCATCGCCCTCGGCATCATCCGCAAGGGCCCTGCGCTCTCTGCTGACATCATCACCGGCGAGGCCGGAATCGCCCAAGCGGCGAGCTAGAGGAGGTCTGACCATGCTGCAAGTGATCTGGTACCTGCTCATCGCCGTCCTCTTCGCCGGCTACGCCGTGCTGGACGGGTTTGACCTCGGCGTCGGCACCCTGTACCCCTTCCTCGCCAAGACCGAGACCGAGCGCAAGGCCCTGCGCCACGCCATCGGGCCGGTTTGGGACGGCAATGAGGTCTGGCTGCTGACCGCGGGCGGCGCGCTCTTCGCCGCCTTCCCAATGGTCTACGCTACGGTCTTCAGCGGCTTCTACCTGGCGTTGATGCTGGTCCTCTTCGGCCTCATCCTGCGCGCCATCTCCCTGGAGTTCCGGGCCCGGGACGAGGAATGGGCGCGGGTCTGGGACCTGGCCTTCTTCTTTGGCAGCGCCGTGCCGTCTCTGCTCTTCGGCGTGGCTGTGGGCAACCTGGTGCGCGGCGTACCTCTGGACGCCAACGGCGTCTACGCCGGCACCTTCTTCACCCTCCTCAACCCCTACGCCCTGTTGATCGGCCTGGTGGGGCTGGCCATGTTCATTGCTCACGGCGCCGCCTGGACCGCGGTCAAGACCAGCGGCGGCCTCCAGGCCCGCGCCATCCGGGTGCGCTCAGCCATGCACTGGGTCTTCACCGCCCTGGTGGCGGCGGCCACCGTGACCACCGCCTTGATGGTGCCGCAGCAGTTCTCCCGCAACCTCTCCAGCGCGACCGGTCTGGTGATGGCCCTGCTGCTCGTCGCCGGCATCGTCTACGCGCGGCTGGAGATGGCCAGGGGCCGGGATTCGGGGGCCTTCCTGGGATCGGCGGCCAGCATCATCGGCCTGGTGGGCCTGTGGTTTACGGGGAACTTCCCCGCCCTGGTGCCGGCCCTGGGCGACGCCCAGCGCAGCCTGACCATCCACAACGCCGCCTCCTCCAGCCTGACACTGACCGTGATGCTTACCATAGCCCTGATCGGCGTGCCGTTGGTGCTGGCCTACACCGTGATCATCTACCGCGTCTTTGCCGGCAAGGTGCATGAGAACGAGGCGGGATACTAGGAACCCGGGCCATCCAACGCCGCCAGGCTGTCCTTAAGGACGCACACCTATAAGAAAGCCCGCTCCGCGGCTTGCGGAGCGGGCTTGGTTCATGTTGGGCCAGTTTGTGGCGGTTCGATCTCAGTGCAGCAGGCCAACCAACCAGGCCTCCACCTCCGGAAGGTTCCGGCTGAGCCAGCGGGTGTAGCTATCCCGATCCGCCAGGATGGCGGCAAGCCCTGGCTGATACGCGCCGGGGTTTTCGTAGGGAACGGACATGGGCCATAAGGTCCGCACCAGATAGTCCAGCCACAAGTGACCAAGGTTCTGCAGTTCCGGCCGGGGGATGGGCTGCCGTTCCAGATAGGCCTCCATCAGGGGCGTGGCCCGTTCCAGGCCCATGCCGTGTTCGCCGGCTGCCCCGCTGCCCAGCCAGGTGGCCGTCATGGCCGCCCGCATCACTTCCCAGGCTCGGTACCCCTCGCGAGCGAAGTCAAAGTCCAGGATAGCGGTCACCTGCCCGCCCTCGTCGAAGAGCAGATTCTCCAGGCGGTAGTCCCGGTGCAAGAACTGCCAGGCCGCGCCCTGGTACATGTCGGGAGCCAGGGGCCAGCGCGCCAGGGCATCCCGTTTGGCCTCAAGCACACGCAGTACCAACTCGTCCACTTCCGGGGAAAAGGGACGGCCGTGCACCAGTCCCTCCAATTCCTTCAGCCGCGCATTGACGACCTCAGGCCGCGGCGGCACCTTTGGCGAAGCCATGGGCCCAGGGTGCCTGCCCAGAGCGGCATGCAGGTGGGCCAGGGTCGATCCCACGGCGGCCAGGTGCCGCGGGGTGAGCTCCTCCGGCCGTAGCCTGCGGCCGGGCTCGAAGGTGGACAGGGCAGCCACAGCGGCGCCGCCAGGGCATCCCGTTTGGCCTCAAGCACACGCAGTACCAACTCGTCCACTTCCGGGGAAAAGGGACGGCCGTGCACCAGTCCCTCCAATTCCTTCAGCCGCGCATTGACGACCTCAGGCCGCGGG
>JAMDAP010000153.1 GCA_023484675.1 Bacillota bacterium | reverse complement strand
GACGGTGGCACACCTTTTGGTCCATCGTCTACCCGCATATTCAGGCGACCATCCTGATCGTCCTCGTGGTTCGCACCATGGAGGCCTTCAAGGTCTTTGACATCATCTTTATGATGACCCGCGGCGGCCCGGCCAACGGCACCCAGACCGTGGCCTATTATACCTACACCGAGGCCTTCAGTAACTTGCAGCTCGGAACCGGTGCCGCGCTTTCCTACCTCATTGCTCTCTTCATTCTCGGCTTCGCCGCTATTTACGTGCGGCTGCTCCAGACCAACGAGAAGTAGGGGGTGTTCCTTTGTCAGAGCCCAGCCTCGAACAGCGACAGGTACGGAGCAGGAGACGGGGGGCGCCTCGGCTGGCTCGGACCGTCGAGCGCGGCCTCATCTATCTGGCTGCAGTGGTCGTGGCAGTCGCCGTCCTTGCGCCCTTCCTCTGGCTGGTCATCTCCAGCGTGGCCTCAGGCGCCGACCTGTTGGCGCGGCCCCTGCGCTGGCTCCCCAGCCAGGCCTCACTGGACCGCTACGTCAAGATCTTCACCAGCCTGCAGCCGGGTGAGTCGGCTTACACCTTCCGTCAGGCGCTGATCAATAGCCTGGAGGTCTCGGCGGGCTCGGTGGGCATCTCCATGGCAGTGGGCATCTTTGCCGCCTACGCCTTTGCCCGGCTGCGATTCCCGGGCCGCAACGGGCTTGCCCTTCTGTTCCTGACCACGTACATGCTGCCGCCCATCGCCCTGGTCATACCCCTCTACCTGATTCTCGGGCACATGCACCTGCGCGACACGATCTCCGGTCTGGTCCTGATCTACTGCTCCTTCATCACGCCCTATGTGATCTGGATCATGAAGGGCTACTTTGAAGCGATCCCGGTGGAGCTGGAGGAGGCAGCCATGGTGGACGGGTCGTCCCGTCTGGGCTCGCTCTTTCGGGTGATCCTGCCCCTCTCCGCTCCCGGGCTGGTCACCACCTTCATCTTCTCTCTGCTCCTGGCCTGGGACGAGTTCCTCTACGCGCTGATCATGACCTCCAGCGTGCAGGCCAAGACCATCCCGGTGGCGATTGCCGAGTTCAGCGGGGCCCACATGATCGACTACGGGATGATGGCGGCGGGCGGCGTCCTGGCTGCGCTGCCGCCGGTGGTCCTGGCGTTGGTGCTGCAGAGACAGATCATCAGCGGACTCACCGCTGGGGCCGTGAAGGGATAGGAGACGGGCCATGGATGTGACGATTTGCGGCAACATGACCATCGACCAGTTTATGGGACCGCTGGCCGCCATGCCGGCGTGGGGGACAGAGGTCGTGGTGCGGGACTGCCACGAGCGAACCGGAGGCGCCATTTCCAACACCGCCTTCGCCCTGGCGGCCCTTGGTGCCAGGGTTTCGCTGCTCAGCGCTGTGGGCAACGACCAGCGGGGCCAAGGCATGCTGCGCGAGTTGCGTGGCGCGGGGGTGGACGTTTCCGGCGTGGTGGTCGACCCGGAGCGCCCCACCAGCCTGGGACTGTGCCTGATCCGCGAGGACGGTGAACGCGGTTTCGCTACCCACCTCGGCGCCCTGGAAGGGCTTACCGAGGACATCCTGTGGCAGCATGCCTCGTCTCTGCAGGGCCATCTTTGTTTTCTCAACGGGTACTGGCTGACGCCTGGTTTCACCCCGGACCGTACTGCGGCCGTCCTGCAGCACCTTCGCGGGCAGGGGACGAGGATTGCCCTGGACAGCGGGTGGGATCCGGAGGGGTGGCCCGAGCCGAAGCGCGATGCGTTTCTGAAGATGCTGGCGCAGGTAGACATCTTCTTGCCTAATGAACTGGAGGCTGAGGCGCTCACCGGCTACAGGGAGCCTCTGGACATGGTGCGGGCTCTGGCCGACCGGGGTCCCGGCCTGGTGGTGGTCAAGCTGGGCTCCCGGGGAGCGGCCTTCGGCCAGGGCGGCGAGGTGGGTCTGGTGTCCACGAGGCCGCGTCAGTTCGCAGACACTACCGGGGCGGGGGACATTTTTGACGCCGGCTTCTTGTATGGCTGCCTGCAGGGCTGGCCACTGGAGCGTTCCATTCGGTTTGGCCACGCCACCGCGGCGCTGGTTCTGGGAACGGGGCGCCGCGGCTTCCCGGTCCAGGACATACTGGCGGAGATGGCTTCGCAGGAGGGGTCCGGCTCTCAGGAGGCGGGGGTGGCGCGATGAACGCCGAGGGGGCTGAGGGGCCCGGACTCTGGCAGGCGTGGGGAGCAGCCGGCCGGCCGGTCATTGAGGCTTCACTAATGTGCGTGGACTTCCTCCGCGTTGGGGAGGAGCTGGCGGCCCTCAAGGCGGCCGGGGTGGACGCCCTGCATGTCGACGTGATGGACGGGCACTTTGTACCAAACCTGGCCCTGTCCTTCGACTTCGTGCAGGCGGTGCGCCGGGCCTGGGACCTGCCACTGGACGTGCACCTGATGGTTGATGACCCCGAAGCCTATTTTTCCGAGGCAGCCCGGAGTGGCTGCCAGTCCGTGACCTTCCACATTGAATCGGCGGGGGAACCGTTTCGCCTGGCTCGACAGGCCCGGGAGCATGGGCTGCAGGTCGGGATCGCGCTGAACCCCAGCACACCGTTGTCGGCGGTGGAGGAAGTCCTGGAGGTCGCAGACATGATCCTGGTCATGTCAGTGCCGCCTGGCTTCGCCGGGCAGCCCTTCGTCGACTCCGCAGTGGGGAAGGTAAACCGGCTGCGCCAACTCCTGAGCCAGCGGGGCCTGGGGACGTTGATCCAGGTTGACGGGCACATCAATGAAACCACCGCGCAGCTCCTCGGCCAGGCGGGGGCGTCGGCTTTCGTCGGCGGAACGGCCGGGCTGTTCCGTGGCGGCGACTACCGGGACAACGTGGAGAAATTGCGTCGAGCTGCAGATCGCATGTAGCGTGTGCAAGAACGGAAATAGCCAGTGGCGAGAGGCCTGAGGCCTCTCGCAGTTTTCGGGGGAGGCTCGTATGATCAGCCAGTCGGATTTGGCGAACGCTATTGAGCAGACGCTGCTCCGTCCCACCGCGACGCGACAGGAAATCCTCGCTTTCCTCGATGAAGCCAGACGGTACCGGTTTTTCGCCGCCGTGGTCCAGCCCTTCTGGGTAGCTCTCGCCGTAGAAGAGATGGCGAGCACGGGGATCCGGGTGGGCACTGCCATCGGTTTCCCACTCGGGGCCACGACGACGGAAGTCAAGGCGTTCGAAGCCAGGGAGGCTGCAGCTCAGGGAGCGCGGGAAATCGACGTGGTCATCAACATAGGTGCACTCAAGGGCGGTGAACCTGACACGGTGCGGGACGATCTCCTCCGGGTGGTAGAGGCGGCCAAGGGCGCGCCCGGAGTTGCCTCCTCGGAGGTAACCCTGAAGGCAATTCTAGAGACCTGCTACTTGACGGACGCGGAGAAGGAGTTGGCCTCGCAGTTGGCCATCGAGGCAGGGTGCGATTTTATCAAGACCTCCACGGGTTTTGCCGCCGCCGGCGCCACCATTGCCGATGTCCGACTGATGAAGCGGGTGGCGGGGGACCGCGCCAGGGTTAAGGCGGCCGGTGGCATCGCCGACCTGCCTTCCGCTCTGGCGCTGATGGAGGCTGGCGCCGACCGTTTGGGCACAAGCAAAGGCACCCAGATCCTGGCGGAGCACGCCGCTGGGCGCCTGAAGTGAACTGTGGCGCCTGATCCGACAACCAGCCAGGTCACTGGGGACTTGTTCCTGTTGGGGGACCAGTACCTG
>JAMDAP010000169.1:2948-3747 GCA_023484675.1 Bacillota bacterium | reverse complement strand
GGGTTCAGTTTTTTTCCCCGGCGAAGCGCTGCAGGTACATGGGCTGCTCTTACCTCACGGGCGACATGGTGGAAAGGATCCGGGAAAGGTCGGCAAACATCCGTCCAAACAGCCCCTCCAGGATCCCCAGGTACATCGGCATGACTACCGCCATCAGCAGCAGACCCGCCCCGAGCTTAACCGGCAGGCCGACCACGAAGAGGTTCAGTTGGGGAACGGTGCGGGAGATGATCCCCAGCGCCAGATTGGCCAGGAACAGGGCCCCGATCACCGGGGCGGCCAGTTTCACTCCGGTGGCAAACATGGCGCCAAACATCGCCACGAGGGCGTCGCGGGCATTGGGGCCGGCCACCGCCTCACCCACGGGGATCACGTGAAAGCTCTTCACCAATGCCGCAATCAACAGGTGGTGCCCATTGGTCAGCAGAAACAGGAGAAACGCCAGCAATTGCAGGAAATTGCCGACCAGCGGAAGGCTCTGGCCGGTGTGCGGGTCGATGATGTTGGTGATCCCAAACCCGACCTCAATATCCAGGAAGCCTCCCGCCACCTGTGCCGCCACGAAGACGAGATTGGCCACATAGCCCATCACCAGCCCGACGGCCACCTCCTTCAGCGCCGCCAGGGCCCAGCCGGACAGGTCCGGGGGCAGTTTCGCCGGATCGGGCACCAGCGGCAGCACGAGCACCGCCAGGATGACGACGACGATAGAGATGACGACCACCCAGCTGAACCACGGCCTCGCGTACCACGCAGGCTTGACCGGCCTATGCTGATGATCCTTCTCAGCCAAGAAGAG
>JAMDAP010000169.1:0-2938 GCA_023484675.1 Bacillota bacterium | reverse complement strand
CACCAGGCCGAAGGCCGCCTTATACGGCGCAGGCACGTAGCGGCTCCCGAAAACGGGAGAGGTGAAAAACAACCCGCCCAGACGCAAGGCCGCCAACAGGTACAGGTCCGCTCGGCCGACAACCAGGCCAGCCAGATCCAAGCCTCCCACCCCCTACCGGATCACTTGGGGCAGATTGAGCCAAAGCGAACTGGTAAACTGCAGCATCACCGTTATCATCCAGGGACCAAAGATGACCAGGGCCACCAACACGGCAATGATCTTGGGGATAAAGGCCAGGGTCTGCTCGTTGATCTGCGTGGTGGCCTGAAAAATGCTCACCACCACCCCTACGAGCAGTCCGAACCCCAGCATCGGCGCCGAAACCAAGAGCACCGTGAGCAACGCCTGACGCCCCAGGCTTATGACGTACTCCTCGGTCATTTTTCCTCTCCCCCCAATCCGCGCGGGCGGCCCCCGCTAGTGGAAGCTGGTGAGCAGCGACTGCACGACCAAATGCCAGCCATCGACCATCACGAACAGCAGGATCTTGAAGGGCAGCGAGATCATCATCGGCGGAAGCATCATGATGCCCATGGACATCAGCGTGGTGGCCACCACCATGTCGATCACAATGAAGGGAATGTAGATGACAAAGCCGATCTGAAAGGCGGTCTTCAGTTCGCTGATCGCAAACGCAGGCACAACCACCTGCATGGGCAGGTCCTGGGGCTGTCGCGGTTGCGGCAAACCGGCGGCGTCCACGAACAGGGCCAGGTCCTTTTCCCGGGTTTGGCGCAGCATGAAATCGCGCAAGGGAACCTCCGCCCGCGCCAGGGCCGCGGCCTGGTCAAGCCGGCCGGACACGTAGGGTTGCAGGGCATCCCGGTTGACCTGGTTGTACACCGGTGCCATTACAAAGAAGGTCAGAAACAGCGCCAGCCCGATCAGCACCTGGTTGGGAGGCGCCTGCTGGGTTCCCAGCGCGCTGCGGACAAATCCCAAAACCACCACGATGCGGGTGAACGAGGTCATCAGCACTAGAATTGCCGGGGCCAGGGACAAGATCGTGAGGATGGCCAGAATCTGCAGCGAAGTGGCCACTTCGCGGGGAGAGGTGGCAGCGTCGATCCCGACCTGCACATGCGGCAGAGGCACCGGTACCGTGCCGGGCGCCGGGGTAGCGGCCCAGCCGACCGCTCCGGGTAACCCAACCCAGAGCACCACTCCCAGCAGCAAGGCCAAATTGACTTTACTCATCGGAGGATTTCCCCCGGCCCAGGTCCCTGAGCCGGCGGATGCCGGTGCGGATCCCTTCCGCCGGCGCGGTGCTTGTCTGCCGGAGTGCGGCGCCGCCTTGCGGGGGCGCCCACCAGCCTGGGCGAGCCAGCGCGGAGCGAAGCCTGGCGGCGAAGCCAGGCGCTCCGGTTGGCCCAACGGGCGTCAGCAGACCCCCACCGGAATCGGCAACGTTCAGGCAGGCCTGCACCTCGTCCGGATCATCAACGCTGGCCAGCAGGGAAAGGGAACCCTCTGAGGATCCTACCACCAACAGCCGCCCGCCCACCTCCACCAGGAACAGCCCCCGCCCGGGGCCCAGAGCCAGATGATCCACCAGGCGCATCACCCGGCCGGGACTGGCCAGGGTCATCCTCCTTCCCAGCAGTCGGGTCGTAAAGTAGGCCAACGCCAGTACCAAACCGAACAACAAGGTAACCTGAAATAGCTGCCAAGCTCCGCTCCAACCATCCGTCTGTCCCATGAGCCCCTTCCCTCCTTGGATCGGCTCACCTGAGGCCGCGCCGCACGGCCTCCAGTACTCTCTCGGGCGTAAAGGGTTTGATAATGAAATCCCGTGCGCCCGCCTGCATGGCCTTGAGCACGGTCTCCTTCTGACCCATGGCCGAACAAATCACTACTTTGGCCCGCGGCTGGGATCGCCTCAGCCTTTCGGTGGCCTCCAACCCATCCATTACCGGCATCACAATATCCATCAACACCAAGTCCGGCTGCAGCTCCGCATACTGCTCCAGAGCCTCCTCGCCGTTGGCCGCCTCCCCCACCACCTGGTAGCCGGCACCTTCCAGGATGCTGCGCAACATGCCGCGCATGAACTGGACATCGTCCACGATCAGGACCGTGAAAGCTATAGCCCTCTCACCCTCTCGGCCGGGCTGACGATGTCGGTGATCCGAACGCCGAAGTTCTCATCGATCACCACCACCTCGCCCTTGGCGACCAACTTCCCATTGATCAAGACATCCACGGCTTCCCCGGCCAGGCGGTCCAGTTCGACCACCGAACCCGGACCCATGGCCAGCACATCGCGGATCTGGCGCCGGGCACGACCCAGTTCCACGGTGATCAGCAGGTTGACATCCATCAGCAACTCGATGTTCTGCACTTCGTGGGGCGTGAGGCCCGTGCCCAGATCGGTGAAGCTGGCCTGCTGCACGGACACCGGGGGGCCTTGGGCCGGAGTCGCCGCGCCGCGACCGGTGTTTTTGCCGGGGCCTGGCAGTTCCAACCCGTACACCGCCTGCTCCACCACCGGCGGTATCTTGGCAGAGGTGGCGGCCGGCATTTCGTCAACCTCCAGCAACGCCGGAGCGGCATTGGCCTGGGCCGAGGCGGCGGCCGGGGGAGCCAGGGAATCGACCAGCCCTTTCTCCATGATCACTGTAACCATTTCCTCCAGCTTGCCCTCGACCGCGAACCGGACGTCCACAACTCCAACCTCCGCTTCCGCGGTGAAGTCGTTGCCCAGGGAGGACAGCGCCTCCTCCCCCGTCGCCACCTCCGGTGGAGCAAAGCTGACCGCGGTGCCAAGGAGTTCGCCGAAGACGGTTGACCAGGTCCCGGCCAACTGGCTGACCGCCTCCCCGTAGGCGCTCTGATGGGTGCCCGAGAATTCAGTTACCGCGTCGCCGGTCCCGCCGAGCAGCAGATCCGCCAGGGA
>JAMDAP010000209.1 GCA_023484675.1 Bacillota bacterium | reverse complement strand
ACGCGCTTATCCTCAGCCTGGCTCATGTCACGCCGCCTTCTTTTCCGGGTTCTGGCTCAGCTTGGCCACGCGCGCGCGCCGCACCGTCTGCTGACGGGCGTACACGGCCAGGGCCACCACCGTCAGCAGGTAGGGCACGGCCTGAACGAACTCGGAAGGGATGCGCAGGGACTGCAGGTAGTTAGACAGGGCGTCGGCGATGCCGAAGAAGAGCGAGGCCAACACCGTGCCCCCCGGGGTCCGGCCGCCCAGAGCCTCTGCCGCCAGGCCGATGAAGCCGCGGCCGGCGGTCATGTCCCGGGCGAACCAGGAAACGTAGCCCATGGAGAGGTGCGCGCCGCCAAAACCGGCCAGCGCGCCGGAGATCGCCAGGGCGGTCAACTGTACACGGTGTACGCTGATGCCCACCGAATCGGCGGCACCGGGATTTTCGCCCACGGCCCGCAGCCGCAGACCAGCCGGCGTCCGGTAGAGGTAGTACCAGACCACCACCGCCGAGATCATTGCCACGTACACGAGCACGTTGTGGTTCGAAAGAATGGCCCCGAGGACCGGGATGCTGTCAAGGATGGGGATGCGCACCTGGGGCAGCACCTTGCTGGCCAGCGAGGTGGACACGCCCTTGTCGTGGGCCACCAGGTAGAGCAGGAAGATGGTGCCGCCGCTGGCCAGGAGGTTGAGGGCGATGCCGGCCAGGATGATGTCGGTCTTGAGCTTCAGGGAGAAGTAGCCGAGGATCAGGGCCATCAACACGCCGGAAGCCACGGCGGCCAGCAGGCCAAAGAAGGCACTGTGGGTGGCCGCACTCACGACCACGCCGGCAAAGGCGCCAGCCAGCATCATGCCCTCCAAGCCGATGTTGATGACCCCCGCCAGGTCGGAGACCAGGGCGCCCAGGGCCGCGAACAGGATGGGCGTGGTCACCCGCAGCATGCCATAGGCGAAGGCGGTGGAGAAGACCGCTTTAAGCAGCTCCGACATTCTGCTTCGCCTCCTTCACCACGATGCGATGTTTCCAACCCGCCAGGAAGGCCTGGGCGGTGACCAGCAGGATCATGACCGCCTGGATCACGGTGATCATCTCAGCCGACACGTCGGTGGTGCGGCCCATGATGTCGGCGCCGGTGCGCAGGTAGGCCAGAAACAGCGCGGCCAGTGGAATACCCAGCGGGTTGTTGCGGGCCAGGATGGCCACGATGATGCCGTCAAAGCCGTAGCCCGGCAGGCCCAGCCACTGGAACCGGCGGTAGATGCCGAGCAACTCCGCCGCGCCGCCGACACCGGCGACCGCACCAGAAATCACCTGGGCATAGGTGATCACGGACGTGGTATTGATGCCGGCGTAGTGGGCAAAGGGCAGGTTCATACCGGTCATCCGCAGGGCGTAGCCCCAGCGGCTCCGGTACAGGAACAGATAGGTAAAGATAACCGCCAGAAGGGCGACAAAGATGCCGTAGTGGATCCGGGTGGGTGGCAGGAACTGATGCAGCCAGGAGGTCTGCAGCAGGGGCAGGGACACCATGGCCCCGGCGTTGGTGTCCCGGAAGTGATAGTTGATAAGGTACATGCCAACTCGGAAGAACACGTAGTTCAGCATCAGGGACGAGACCAGCTCGCTGGCGCCCCAGCGCGACTTGAGGAAGCCGGGGATCCAGCCCACCATGGCCCCGGCGATACCGCCGGCGACCAGTGCGGCGATGGGATGCAGCCAGCCCGGCAGCGGCACGGCGACGCCAACGATGGTTGCGGCGATGGCGCCGAAGAAGAACTGGCCTTCGGCGCCGATGTTGAACTGCGCCGCCTGGAAGGCGATGGACACGGCCAGGCCGGTAAAAGTCAATGGAATGGCGGTCTCGATCAGGTTGCCTAAGCGCCGGGGCGAAGAGAAAGGCCCGAGCAGGAAGCTCTGAAACGCGTCACCCGGCTGCTTGCTGACCAGGTAGGTGACAATGAAACCCAGCAGCAAGGCCAGCAGAACGGCCACCAGGCTACGGATCGTTTCAAACAGGTACTCCCTCTTCACGAGGCCTCACCTCCCGCCGCCAGGTCCATGCGCTTGACGCCCAGCATGTAGAGGCCCAGTTCCTCCTCCGTGACCTCATCCGCACGGGGAAACATGGCCACGATCTCGCCGCCGTACATGACCGCCAAGCGGTGGGAAAGGCTCATGACCTCGTTCAGGTCAGCGGAGATGAGCAGCACCGCGGCACCGCCGGCGCAGTTCTCCAGCAGCTTTCTATGGATGAATTCGGTGGCGCCGACATCGACGCCGCGGGTGGGCTGGTTGGCGATGATCAACCTCGGGTTGGCGGAGAACTCACGCGCCACCACAACCTTCTGGATGTTGCCGCCGGAGAGCATCCTGACCGGCGTCCGGGGCGACTGGGTCCGGATGTCGAACTCCTGAACCAGACGTTTGCCCAAATTGGCCACCGACTTGAGACTGAGCAGCAGGCCCCGGTTCAGTTCCCGGGAGTCGTAGCGGTCGGCGATCAGATTCTCTTCAATCGACCCCATGGCCGCAACGCCGTGGGTCATGCGGTCCTCCGGAATGTGGCCGACTCCCGCCTGACGCACGGCCCGGCAGTCCTTGCCGGTGATATCCGTACCGTTGGCGGTGACCCGACCGGCCGAGGGCTTGCGCAGCCCGGTCAGAATCTCAATCAACTCCCGCTGGCCGTTGCCCTCCACGCCGGCGATGCCCAGCACCTCACCGGCCCGGACTTCGAAGGAAACACCCTTGACGGCTTCCTTGCCGGTATCGGCTACGTACCGCAGGCCCTCAACCCGCAGCACAGCTTCACCCGGAGTGGACGGGGGCTTGGAAATATGCAGCACCACGTCGCGGCCCACCATCATGCGGGAGATGTCCGCCTCTGTGGCGCCGGCCGTGCTGGTGACACCAATCAGGCGCCCGGAGCGCATCACCGTGACGCGGTCCGAAATCTCCTTCACCTCGCGCAGCTTGTGGGAGATGAAGATAATGGTGTGGCCCTTGTCCTTGAGGTTCTTCAGGGCTGCAAACAGCTCCGCCGTCTCCTGGGGCGTGAGCACCGCAGTGGGCTCGTCCAGCACCAGCAGTTCGGCGCCGCGCAGCAGGGCCTTTAGAATTTCAACCTTCTGCCGCATGCCGACGGGGATGTCCTGGATTTTGGCCGTCGGGTTGACCGGCAAGTTGTACTTGACCGCCAGCTCCTCCGTCTGGCGGACCGCCCCCTTCCAGTCGAAGGACAGGCCCCGCTTGGGTTCCAGGCCAAGGACCACGTTTTCGGCAACACTCAGGGAGGGCACCAGCATGAAGTGCTGATGCACCATACCGATGCCGTTGGCGATGGCTGCATGTGGCGAGGTGACTTGAAGGGGCTTGCCCTTAAAGATGATGGTGCCTCCGTCAGGCTGTTCCAGCCCAAAGAGGACCTTCATCAGCGTGGTCTTGCCCGCTCCGTTCTCCCCCACCAGGGCGTGAATCTCGCCGGGGACTACCGAAAAGTCAACGCCCTTGTTGGCGACAACGCCGTTGGGGTAGACCTTCTCGATTCCCTTCATCTCCAGGAGAATGTCCATTGGCACTCCTCCGCTTGGGTCGCTTGCCGGTCTGGACAACGCCGGGGGCGCTTGAACCTGCGCCCCCGGCCTTGCCCGTCCAGAGGTCGCCCTGCCGGGCGGCCGTAGAGCGGTTACTAGGGCTTGACGGAGTTGCGAATCTCGTCGAGCTGCTTGTTGTCCATGCCCATGGCGGTGCCGACCTTGACCTCACCACTGATAATCTTCTTCTTCAGGTCGTCGAGCTGCTGACGCATCTCGGGCTTGGTCAGCTTCTGGTAGAACT
>JAMDAP010000103.1 GCA_023484675.1 Bacillota bacterium | reverse complement strand
CGCGGCGGGGAAGGTGAAGGTGAGTCCCGCCTTCAGGTCGGGCAGGGTGATCCGGAAGTCCGTCCACTCGAGGATGACCACGCTGACGACGGTGAAGAGTGTGACGGCGGCGACCAGCACGGTGGTTTCACCATACCGGACGAGCACCGAGCCGCCTGCCTGTTTGGCCAGGCGGCCTGTCTCGAGGGTCAGAGTACGACCCGCGAGCTCCATGGAAAACCTTTCCACTAAGGATTCACCCTTTCTACATACGACAAATCCATATCTTTCTTCATAGCGGCTAGTATCTCCTTCCAGGCCGCTTCTCACGCCTGCAACACAAAAGGGAGCGGGTCTCCCCGCTCCCTATAAAAGGTAAATTACTTGCGCAAGCCGAGCCGCTCGATAATGGTACGGTACCGTGCGACGTCCTTATCCCGCAGGTAATTCAGCAGGCCGCGCCGCTGGCCGACCATCTTCAGCAGCCCGCGCCGGGAATGGTGGTCCTTCTTGTGGAGCTTCAGATGCTCGGTGAGGTAGTTGATGCGCTCGGTCAAGATGGCGATCTGAACCTCAGGCGAACCCGTATCTCCCTCGTGGACCTTGTAGGAATCGATGATGCCCTTCTTCTTTTCAGTGCTCAGAGACATAACCCAGATACCTCCTATGTCTTGCCGCCCGTGGACGGGCATTTATCCCCGTCAGCCCAGAGGATCGCCGGAGGGTCGGTCGTCCGCGCTGGCGGTTCCGGTCAATGACCTTTATTATTTTACCACACGGTATCCAGACCGTCCAAACGTTTTTGCAGGCCTGGTTGCAGCCCACCGCCGCCGAGGGCGGCCCGCACCTTGGCCATGGGCACGGGCAGGGGCAGGCCGGCCAAGCCTTCCCCGTCAACCCAGCGACCAAACGCCGGGTCCACCTCCTCCCCGGGCGCCAGCCGGCGCAGGGAGGCACGCAGATCCCAGCGCAAGTGGGAAAAGGCGTGCCGCACCCGAAGGAGCGGCTCCACCATGTCGAGTTCTTCGCAAAGCCCCATGCCGGTCAGTCCGCGCCGCAGGGCATCCTGTGGCGTCTCGCCGGGTTCAGCCAGCCAGTTGGGGAACTCCCACAGGCCCGCCAGCAGCCCGATGTCAGGGCGTTGCCGCACCAGCACCGAGCCCTCCCGCCACGGCACCAGGACAGCCAGCCTTGCCGTGGGCACGGCCCGCCGCGGCACTTTGAGCGGCAGCTCCTCCTGCTCCCCCGAGGCCCTGGCCCGGCACAGGCCGGCAACCGGGCATTCCCCGCAACGTGGCGCTCGCGGCAGGCAGACCAGGGCTCCCAGCTCCATCATGGCCTGGTTGAAGTCCCCGGCCTGTCCGAGCGGAATCAACTCCTGCGCCGCCGCCTCGAAGGCAGTCCGGACCGCCGTCATCTCCGGGCTTTCCCGCATCAGCAGCAGTCGCGACAGCACCCGCACCACATTGCCGTCCACCGCCGGCAGGGGCAGGCCGTAGGCGATGGAGAGCACAGCGCCCACAGTGTAGCGCCCCACTCCGGGGAGAGCGCCAAAGGCAGCCGGATCGCGAGGGATCTGGCCGCCGTAGCGTGCCTGGACCTCCCGCGCCGACGCCTGCAGCCGCCGGGCCCGGGAGTAATAGCCAAGGCCTTCCCAGGCCTTCAGCACCTGCTCCTCCGGCGCCGCGGCGAGGGCCTCCACCGTCGGGAACTGCTCCACGAACCGCAGGAAGTAGGGAACGACCGTTTCCACCCGTGTCTGTTGCAGCATGGCCTCCGAGACCCAAATGCGGTAGGGATCGCGGTTCTCGCGCCAGGGCAGGTCACGGCGCCGGCCGCCGTACCAGTGCAGCAGCCGCTTTTGGAAGGTCCCGGCCCACTCCCGTGTAGGCGCCGGCAGGTTGGCTCGGCCCACGGTCACCGCGCCTGCCCCAGGATGTGCCGGGCGGCGCCGGCGTCCTGGTCAAGCTGATGCGCCAGGGCCTGTGGGCTCTTGAAGGTTCTCTCGTCACGGAGCTTGCTGATGAACTCCAGCCGCATCCAGCGGCTGTACAGGTCCTGGTCGAAGTCGAAGAGGTGGGCCTCCACGGAGACCTGCCCCCCGCCGAAGGTCGGGCGCAGGCCGACGTTGGCCATGCCGCAGATGAAAGGGGCGTCGAAACCGGGCGGCTCCTGCTGAGTCCCCAGCCGGGCCCGCACGGCGTAAACACCCCTGGCAGGGAGCAACCGGTGGGGCGGCAGGGCCAGGTTGGCAGTGGGGTAGCCCAGGGTCCGGCCGCGCTGGTCGCCGGCCACCACCTGCCCGGCCACGGCGTAAGGCCGGCCCAGCAGGTGGGAGGCTCGCTCCACGCGGCCGCGGCCGACGTGGCTGCGGATGGCGGTACTGGATACCGTTTCACCTTCCACGGACACCGGCGGCAGGACCGAGGCCTCAAAACCCCACTGTCGGCCCAGCTCCGCCAGCAGCTCCGGCGTCCCCTCCCTCCCGTGTCCAAAGCAAAAGTTCCAGCCCTCCAACACCAGGCGGGCCTGCAGGCGTCCCACCAGCACCTCTTCCACAAAGTCGGCGGCGCGCTGGTTGGCACGGGCCTTGTCAAAGGGAAGAACCACCACCTGGTCCACGCCCAGGTCGTTGATCAGGGCTACCTTTTCGGCTGTGTCGGTCAGGACGGGAGGAGCCGCCGCCGGGTGAATGACGGCCAGCGGGTGCGGCTCAAAGGTCAGGGCGACGCTCTCCAGCCCGCGGCGTTCCGCCTCCGCCGCCAGGCGCCGGAACAGCTCCTGGTGGCCGCGGTGGACGCCGTCGAAGGTCCCGATGGCCACGGCCCGACCCAAACCGCCGGGAAGAACCTGGCCAAGCGGAATTGCGTGCTTCATCTCTGCTTCTCCTGCTCCTCGTCTAGAACCTCGCGTTATGCCGGAGCACCTTCTCAGTGGTGAGTCCGCGGCGCCCCGGGGCCGCCAGGGCCACCAGAATGCCGCCGGGCAGGGAGAGGCGCACCAACCCCTCGCCGGCAAAACCCAGCCCCATCTCGAAGGGCTGGCGCCCCTGGGCCAAGGCCCGAGCCTGGGTCTCCGTCACCGTCAGCCCGGGAAGGTAGGACAAAGCGGCATCCAGGGTCAGGAGCAACTCCCCGACGCGCTCCTGCTTCGCGGCTTCCGCCACTTCCTCCAGGGACCGGGCGTCCTCCAGCCGGAAGGCGCCGGACCGGGTCCGCCGCAGGGACGACAGAAAAGCCCCGGTGCCCAGGGTCTCACCGAGGTCCCTGGCCAGGGACCGAATATACGTGCCCTTGGAACAGGCTATGTCTAAAATGGCCGTAGCCTCGCTGCCGGGCCGGAACTCCAGCAGCTGCAGCCGGTGGATGGTGACCTGCCGCGCCTCCCGCTCCACCTCCAGGCCCTGGCGGGCCAGCTCGTAGAGACGCTTGCCGCCCACCTTGAGGGCGGAAACCATGGGCGGCACCTGCTGGATGACGCCACGGAAACACTTCAGGGCTTCCTCCAGGTCTCCGGCCGTCAGTCCCTCCGCCCCAGCCCGGGCCACTGCCTGACCCATGGCATCGTGGCTGTCCGTAGCCCGGCCGAAGGTGACCTCGGCCCGATACTCCTTGTCCTGGGCCAGCAAGTACTCGGCAGCCCGCGTCGCCTGGCCCAGGCAGATGGGCAGCACGCCGGTCGCGGCCGGGTCGAGGGTGCCCGTGTGTCCGGCCCGCCTCTGCCCGGTCAGGCGCCGCAGGGCGCCAACCACGTCGTGGGAGGTCATGCCCGGGGGCTTGTCCAGCACCAGCACGCCGTCCAGGCCTGATGCCTCCGCAGCCGGCCTCATTGTGACTGCCGGACGGCCTCGTCCACGGCGGCCAGCACTTGCGCCGAGGCTTCCTCCAGGCTGCCGGTGATGGGG
>JAMDAP010000014.1 GCA_023484675.1 Bacillota bacterium | reverse complement strand
ACTCGACACCAATCGACCAGTCCATAATCACCAGCGCTATGCCACCTTTGACCCTGACCGAGTAGACGATTCGCCTTCTTTTTAGTGACCCGCCCGTCGTGAAATCCGTAGCCACATCTTGAATGCGAAAAATGACCCCTCCGGGTCTACTTCCAATTTGATAGCTCCTGTAGAATGAAGATGGGTTCAGGAAAGAATCGGCGCAAGAATGACAACGCTTCGGGATCGAACCCCGCAAGGGACGGAATTATACAGGAGGGATGTCTCATGTCCCGCATTTTCAAGGATCAGCGTCTGAGTGCCGTTTGGCTTGTCCTGCGCCTCTGGATCGGTTACGAGTGGATCACCGCCGGTTGGGAGAAGCTGACCAGCCCTGCCGGGGTGTGGGTGGGCGCCAAGGCCGGCACTGCCCTCAATGGGTTCTTCGCCGGCGCTATCAAGAGCTCTGCAGGCGAGCACCCGCGCGTGCTCGGCTGGTACGCCGGCTTCCTGAAGAACGTTGCCACCCCCGCTATTCCGTTGTTCACCTACCTCGTGCCCGTTGGTGAGTTCCTCGTCGGCCTCGCCCTGATTACCGGCAGCCTGACGTTGGTTGCGGCCTTCTTCGGCGCCTTCATGAACCTCAACTTCATGCTGGCCGGTTCCAGCGGCGTCAACCCCGAGTACTTCCTGGTCGCCATCTTGCTGCTGGCCGCCGGCGCCAACGCCGGCCGTTATGGCATCGATGGCCTGCTGGCCAGCCGCAAGGCAGGGGCCAAGGGCACAAACACAAGCGTAGCCTAGCTCAGTTATAGCAACATAGGCTGCAATCGACGCACCACGTACAACACCCGTTTGAACTGAACACGCCTGTCGGCGAGAAACCGACAGGCGTGTTCTGCCTTGTGGTACAATGGGTTTGGCCGTTCCCGCGGCGGGTTTGATCGGGACGGCTGGGGTGGGTATGGCCAGGACCTGGAAGGACAAGCTCCTTGCGGTACCGACGTTTTATAAGATCCTGGCGGCCAACAGCGCCATCGTGGTCTTTGGCGCGGTCGCCGGTACTCTGCTGACAGCCCGGGTTGCTGCCACGCACGGCGTCCGCCTGGAACTGGTGGTCGGTCTGGCAGTGGCCGGGACGATCCTCAGCGTGGCCGTCAACATGACCGTGCTGCGTGCGGCCTTTGCCCCCCTGCGCAGCCTGGAACGCGTGCTGGAGGAAGTCCGGCGTGGCAACGTCACAGCCCGGGCCAGCCGCACGGCCCTGCGCGACCCGGTGATCGACCGCATGGCGGAAACCCTGAACCGCATGCTCGATGCGGTGCAGTCGTATAACCGGCAGGTGAAGGCCTTATCGCGGCAGGTGCTGGCGGCCCAGGAGGCCGAGCGCCTGCGCATTGCCCGCGAGCTCCATGACGAAACAGCACAAGCTCTTACCTACATGCTCATGCAGCTCAAGGTGGCGCAGCGGTCTGAGTCGTCCCAGCACGTCAAGGACACCCTGGAAGAACTGCACCAACTGGCGTTAAAGACACTGGAAGAGATCTTAAGGCTGGCCTTGGAACTGCGCCCGGCAGCTTTGGACGACCTTGGGCTGGTGGCCGCTCTGGAGGCGCATATCGCCGACTACGGCAAGCGGCTGGGCATCCCCGTGTCCTTTCAAACTGCAGGGATGGAGGAACGGCTGCCGCGCGAGGTGGAGGTCGTTGTCTACCGGGTGGTCCAGGAAGCCCTCACCAACATAGCCAAGTACGCGAAAGCCAGCCAGGTTGAGGTTGAGCTGAAACGCGCCGCCGGCAGCGGGCTTGCCCTCAGGGTCAAAGACGACGGCAAGGGGTTCGATCTGGCCCGTCTGAAGAACTCGCGGGAGCGGGGGCTTGGCCTCTTCGGCATGGAGGAGCGCGTCAGCCTGGTGGGCGGTCGTATTCAGTGGCAGTCGGCGCCGGGGCAGGGCACGGAGGTCTCCGTCCGGATCCCGACCGAGCCGAACGAAAAGGGGTAGCCCCTGTGGGCTGCCCCTTTTCGTGGCCGTCTTCAGGCTGAACGGCCGGCACTCTGTGCGAACTGGCGCACGTCGCTCAGGTATCGCCAAAGGACTGCTTCTTCCCGGTCGATGAGATTCCGCTCCACGTTGGCCAGGACATCGGTATGCCAATGATAGTGTGGGATCTTGCCCTGCTCGTTCATGGCAATGAAGGTGATGGCGGGAAATCCGTTGGCGCTGGCGATGAGCCCATCGGTGGGCAGCAACAGATTCTTCAAGGGGGTGAGGAACCCCGCTTCCTCCTGCTCCGCCCGCCTGGCCGCCAGCGACAGGAGGCCCGGGTCATAGGGAAGGTAGGCCAGCATACCCTCGCCCAGCAGGTAATGCAGGTGGCCGGCGCCGATGTTGTCCAGGTTGATCACGTGCGTGTCGCGCCGGGATGGGGCCTTGGCGCTGGCACGGAAGAAGTGCTTGGCACCGCGCTCGCCCACCTCCTCGCTGCCGGTGAAGACAAAGGCCACGTCGCCGGCCCCGCCCTCCCCGGCCTCTCGGGACTCCGCCAGCCGCCGGGCCAGAGCCAGGGCCACCGCTGTGCCCGAGCCGTTGTCGTTGGCGCCGTTGATGTAGCGGCCGGTGAAGCGGGATAGGGTGAGGAAGGCAGCAACGGCCAACAGGACCAGGCTGGCCACCAGCAGCACCAGGCCGGTCCAGGTCGCCGCCGGCCAGAGAGCCCGAATGACCAGAGTCAGGGGTATCAGAGCCAGGGCCAGGTAGGCCAGGCTGAACAGGGGTGTGATGAAGGGCGCGAAGCGTGGGTGGAAGAGCAGGCTGCCCTTCTGCGTGTCGTAGTGGGCCATGACCACCACCCGGGGCGGAGCACCGCCGGCGTTGCGTCGAGCCACGACGTTGCGGGACGGATGCCGCCGCAGCAACAGGTCGAAGTCCCAGGAGCGCCCCAACATGTCCCCGATCATGGGCAGCGCAAACAGCACGGCCGCCAAGGCGCCGGCCCAGGGAAGGGCCAGACCGAGGGAGGCCGCGGCCACGACGCCGAAGAAGACCAGGGGCGGGCCGGCATACAGGGTGTCGCGGGGGGCGGCAAAGTCCTGCCGTTCCACCTTGTAGCCCATCCCTTGAAGTTGGTCGGCCAGCCAATCGGCGGCGGCCAGCTCCGCCTTGCTGGCGGAGGACCGATGAGGGGTAAGCTCTGTCAATTCGGACAGGTACTTCCAAGCGTAGGAGGCCAGGGGCTGGTTCATATCGGCTCCTCCTTGCAGGATCGTCGGCTTCTCACTTCGGCATCCGGGCCGGTGCGCCCTGCTGCTCGCCCTGCTGCCGCCCTTGTGGGCAAAAAGACGGTAGGGTACACTAGAAGTGCAAGGAGACCGCATGGCCCGCGTGCAGGTGGTCGATGAGGTCGAGACTCCTCAGCCTTAGTCACTGGAGGCCGTGACCGTGACCGTGCTGCACACCTACCGCTTCATGATCGTGCCCATTGTGGCTCTGGGCCTGAGCATGCTGGTCAAGGGCGCCATGAACCGGCTCCGCCTGGGGCATTGGTACTGGCGCCGGCTGGGCTATGGCGGGTTCCCGTCCAGCCACACCACCCTGGTCACCACCGTTACCTTCCTCATCGGCTTCAGCCAGGGCTTTGCATCGCCTCTGTTCGCCCTGGCAGGCTTCTTTGACGCCGTGGTTATCTCCGACGCCGCCGTGGTGCGCCGGGCCGCCGGGCGGCAGGCTGCGGCCTTAAACCGCCTTGCGGTGGAACTCCGCAAGACCCATAAGATAAAGGAAGAGCAGCTTCGCGAGCTGCTCGGGCACACGCCATTTGAAATCATCGGCGGCTTCGTGCTGGGGGTGCTTTCGGCCTGGCTGGGCCACCGTTGGCTAGGCTAGGCCTGGCTGGGCCACCGTTGGCCCAGCCAGGGCTTTGC